>CAYGKX010000069.1:0-9929 GCA_964350225.1 uncultured Rhodospirillaceae bacterium
CGAGCGAGGCGCGCGAGGCTCTCTTTCGCGGACTGAAGCAGGAAGTTGAGGCCCGTACCGCGGCCGAGGAGCAGACCTTTTATGCGACCCTGATCGCCAAGCCCGATGGCCAGCCCAAGGCCCGCCACAGTGTTCACGAACACAAGACGGCGGCGGACCTGATGGAGGAACTGGAGGAACTGGATTTCGGCAGCGGCGGCTGGCTGAAGAAGTTTCGCAAGCTCAAGGACGAGCTCGAGCACCATATGGAAGAAGAAGAGAACGAGATCTTCAAGCGCGCCAAGAAAGTGATCGCCGGCCAGAAGGCCGAGGAACTGGCGGGGTCCTTCCGCGACAGGAAGAGCGCCGAGGCGGCCTGATCCTTACGCCGGGAGGTGCGGTGGCGGCCGGCGGATTACAATATTCCGGTCCGCTGCGCCGCACCGAGGAAGAGGAGGCCGCCAACCCCGACGACAACCAGTCCGCCCGCGATGCCCGCAAGCCGGTGGGCCGCGTTCGCGATGCGGGTGGAGGGCCGCGTCGCCTGACTGACGCCCCGTCGCAGGAGGATCGTGACGAGCGCCACGAGCGAAACGCTCAGCGCAACGCCGGCCGCCATGACGACCGCGCCCAGAATCCCGACCAGTAAGATCCCCTGGGCCAGCGTGAACAAGAGAACCAGGATCGAGCCGGTACATGGCCGGATGCCGGCGGCGATCGCCGCCGGCACCATGGCCCATCCCGAGATTTCCGGCCTCTCGCCATGTGAATGCGCGCCGTGAGAATGGGAGTGGCTGTGGCTATGGTCGTGGCCATGGTCGTGGTCGCCATGCCCGTCCGCTCCATGTCCGTTCGGCCCATGTCCATTCGGCCCATGGTCATGGCTGCAGCCGCGTCCGACGAGCCCGCCCCAGATGATCCAGAGGCCGAGCAGGCCGATCAGCCCGTAGCTCACCATCTCGATCCAGACGACATTGCGCGTCAGTTCGATCGAGCCAACCCCAAGTATAAGCGCGAAGACGACGACGAGCAGGATCGCCGAGAGGGCCTGGACGAAGGCGATCAGCCCGCTCATCGCGAAGCCGTGCCAGATGCGCGCCCGGTTCGCGACGAAGAACGAGGCGACGATGAACTTGCCGTGGCCCGGTCCCGCCGCGTGGAAGACGCCATACAGGAAGGAAATCACCAGGATCGCGATCACCGGGGCCAGCTTGCCATCCGTCTTGTAGGCCGTGATCTCGCTTGCCAGCCTTTCGTTCAGGTCGCGCTGCCAGACGGCGATCTGGGCCACGATGCGCTGCAGGAATCCGGGGGCTGCGACCGACTTGCTGGCGGCCGGCGGATCGGCCGGTGCCTTCCGCCCGAAATAATCCTTGTTCTGTGCGGCGGCCGGTCCCGCGGCGGTCGCGATCGCGACGGCGACGGCAATCAGAAACAGCGCAAGGAGGGAAAGCCCGCGATTAGCCCGCCGCACAGGAGACGACCGCCATCTTGGGCACGACGAGGCCGAAATAGATTGGGTTGGCCGTATCGTCCCGGACCGAAAGGCTGCACCCGCCCGCATTCTTGAGGGTAACGAGCGGCGAACCCGAAAGCGCAACGTCAACATAATATGTGTGATCGTAGAAGAGGAACGCAGCCTTGGTCTTGCGCGGGTCCACCGGCGCCGGCACGGCGAGGGTGAAGCTGTAGATCACCTTCCCGTCCGCGATCTTGGCGGAGAATGCCTTGACCTCCGAGAACGCGATCTTCTTGCCGTCGACCCTGGCGTGGGTGAAGTACCCGAAATCCTTCAGTGCTGTGAACGCGTGCTTGCGCAGGAGCGCGATCTCCGCTGCGTCGAACTTCGCATCCTTGTTCCGGTCGAAATCCTTGATCAGCGCCGCGCTGAAGAAGCTGTCGAACGTCCAGTCCTGGCTGACCGACACGATGCGGCCCTTTTCCAGATTCAGGGTCGGCCGGTTCTTGATCCAGATGTGGGGATGCGCCTGCGCCATCGGCACGGCCGCCACCGCGAAATACGCGGCGGCGAGGCCGAAGACGGCACGGACGATCAGGCGCTTTGGACGAAGCATGGGGGGCTCGAAACTGCCGAAACGGGTATCTGACCTTACCAGATACGCTTTCGGCGTTCGAGCCCTCCCCTGTCCCTTGCGGAATGCGGCGGTCTGTCGCCGTCCTAGTGGTCATGCCCATGATGGTCGTTGCGGCCATCCGGGATATGGCTGTGCCCCGCGCCCAGCCCGAAGGACCAGCGAACCCCGAACCAGATGGCATGCGCATTCTTGTCGTCCGACAGGAAGTCCGCATGGTCGTAGGTGTACTGGATCGTCGCGCGGGCGAAACGGGCGAACTGCCAGTAGACGATCGGCGAGAGACGGTGGCGATCGCCGCGGAAGGGGTCTGCGCCGCGGCTTTCATATTCGCCGCCGCTCAGGCCGTGGCCCGTGGCATACTCATAGCGCAGGCCGACGCCCCATTTCGGGTGGAACTTCCACAGGACCTGTGTGTAGAGGCCGAGGTCGGTCAGGGACTTGCGGCCGTTGACGACATCCCTCTGGCTCTTGTCCACGCCGTAGATGCGCTGGGCGAACTCGGTCCGCCAGACGACGGTGCCGAGGCTGGCCGTACGCCAGGTGAAAGTGGCATCGAACCCGAACAGGATGGTCCGGCCGCCGGAACCCGTGGCGTTCGGCCCGAAGACCGCGGACCCGCCGAGGGCGAGGTCGACCGACTTCGCCAGGGCGAAATCGCTTGTCAGCCGGACATAATAGGCAAGCGTGCCGAGCCCGTTGACCTCCCGCTCCGCGAAGCCCAGCCCGCCGATCGGACGCTCCTCGAACACTTCGTCGCTCGCCAGGAAGCTGTACTGGGTCTCGCCGCGTGCATTCTGCATGCCGAGATAGAGGCGCGCCGAACGCCCGGGGACCGGCAGGTCGAGCATTGACAGTTCGCCGTTTCCCCGCAGGCCGTCCTCGCCCAGAAGACGCGTCATGATCACCGGCTGCGTCATCCAGTCCTGGTCGTGGATATGAAGCTGGTTGTAGGCGCCGAAGGGCGTGAAGAAGAGCCCGCCACGCAGCTTCAGGAAGCCGGCGATGGTCTTCGATTGCAGGAAGGCCTCCTCAAGCTCGATGCGCGTCTCGCCCTCGGCATCGATGAAGAAGACGGCGTTGAAACGAGCATCGAAATAGGGGTCGAACGAACCCGAAATACTGAAGTCGACCGATCGCAGGGTGAACCCGTTCTGGTGCGGGTCATGGCCGCCGCCGAACAGCGTGGAAATCGTCTCCTGGTTCCCGGTGCCGAAGCCGAAGGCCATGTCGGCATCGATACCGATGCGGCGCAGCCGGAGAATGCCATCGCCGATGCGGGCGGACCAAACCTCGTCGACATGGTCGTCGTGACCATGCTTCGCGTCATGGCCGTCGCCGCCCTTGGCGTGTGTATGACCGCTCCCGTGATCATGGCCATGCCCCTTCGGCGCGGTCTTGCCGGTGCCGTGCGTGTGACCGCCGCCAGCTGGCGCCCGCCCGGCAGGCGGCGCTTTCTTGACCGTCGTCAACCGGCGACCGCGCAGACGCTGCAACTCCTTCTCGAGGCGCCGCATCCGGGCCTCGCGCTGCTCGTCGCGCTTGAGCAGTTCCTGAACCGTCGTCTCGAGGAGGCGGATCCGGTCGCTCCGGGTGTCCGCCTGGGCGGGCCCAGTTACGAGCACCGCCAGCGCCCCAAGTGTCGCGGCGCAGCCTGCGGCTGCAGGAAACCTTACGTTATAACGTTTCTTTCTTGGCACTGAAGTCGACATGTCGATCTCCCCCTCTTATCGATCTTGTGTACTACAGGGATTTGGCGGGGCGCGGGTCGGCGCCCGTGTCCGTCCAGGGCCGGCTGCGTGCCACCGCGTGCCGGCGCCGGACGACGGATACGGGTGTGATTACCTGCCCGTCAGACAGGCGACCAACGAGGTCGCGAGGCCGGTCTGCAACTTGGCGTAAAGGTCCTTGCCCGCGGGGATCTTCGCGCCGATCGGGTCGAGGACGCCCATCCGCGCCGGTGTTCCGGAAATCACGGTCCGAACGAGGCGGGGCGGAAACTGGGGCTCGGCAAAGACGCACACAACCTTTTCGTCGAGGATCCGCTTGCGAATCTCATACAGGCGGCGCGGACCCGGCGCGCGTTCCGGGCTGACCGTTATGGATCCTGCAGGCGTCAGCCCATAGCGGCGCTCGAAATACTGGTAGGCGTCGTGGAAGACGATATAGCGCCGGCCGCGCATCGGAGCGAGCCGGGCACGCAGACGCGCCTCGAGAGCCTGCAGGCGCTGGCGTGTTGCAGCCGCGTTCGCACGATAGCGGGCCGCGTTCGCCGGGTCCGCCGCGGAAAGGGTACGGGCGATCGCATCGACCATCGCCATCGCGTTCCGCGGGTCCAGCCAGACATGGGCGTCGATCTCGTCGTCGTGCCCGCCCTTCTTTCCATGGTCATGCTTGTCATGATCGTGCTTGCCATGGTCATGGTCATCGTGTTTGCCGTGATCATGCTTGTCGTGATCGTCGTGCTTGCCGTGGGAATGATCGTGAGCTTCCCAAAGCCCACCTTCCCGGATCGGCAGGCGGGTCATGCCCGGGACAGCCTCCAGCGCCACGATACGGGCCTTGCTACCCAGCGTCTTCAAGGGCTTCTCGAGGAAGGTTTCCATCAAGGGGCCGATCCAGAAGATGACCCCCGCACTCTGCAGTTTCCGCGCGTCTGAAGGACGCATGCTGTAAGCGTGGGGCGACGCGGCGCCACTGATAAGCAAGTCAGGCATGGCGACGCCGTCCATCACGGCGGCCACGAGCGAGTGGACCGGCTTGATCGTCGCAACGACCGACGGCGGGGCCGCGCGGGCGGGCAGGCCCGCCAGGCTGACAAGGGCGATCAGGGAAAACCCGGCGAACAATCTCGAAAGAATGGGGCGCATGGCAGGTAGGTCTCGGCTGGCAGATTTGATGTTATAACATAACAAAAAATAGTCGCGCACAAGACCCTAATGGGGCTTCTCTTCGCACAGGGAGATCAAAGGCTGCGCGGGGCCGGCCGCGGAGCCTACTTCACCCGCTTCAGCCGCCCGGTGATTTCGCGCAACTTCTCGCCGTTGCGCAGGCGCCTGAAATGCACCGTCATGCCATTCGGGGTAAGCGTTCGCTGGTAGGATTGAAGCTCGTACCCCCCGTCGTCGGTAACGTGGATACCATAGACGAACAACGACTTGCCTCGGATGCTCGCCCAGAAATAGGGGTCCCCCTTCAGGGGGTCATGCGGCACGGCACGGCCAAAAATGTTCGTCGCCATCATCGCGCCGTAGATGGCGTGCCGCCGCGTCTCGGCAAAGCGGATCCTGAATTTGCGCCGGTCCGATTTGCCCTTGGCGCGATAGATGATCGTCGTCCATTCGACGGAGAAGCCGCGCGCTTCCTTCCTGATCTCCACGCTCAGATCCCGGGCCGACAGCTCGTCGCCTGCGCCGGCAGGGCGAGCGATGGAGCGCCCTTCATACGTGCCGAGGAAAGGGCCGATCAGGTCCGCGGCCGCTGCGGGCGGCGCGGTCAGCACTGCGAACGCCACGAGGACGCTGGAGAGCCGGCATCTCATCGTGATTCTCCTTGTCATCATGACATGCCGGAGCATGCCGGGCGGATCGTTACGAACTTAACCAATGTACGTGTCTTTTGCCTCAAGCGTCTCACGAATGCGACAGGCCCGTCCGTCACCGTCGAATATGCCGCATGACCCGCCGGTGCTTTCGCCGCTGCGCGGCATGGTGTATCACCCTTCGATGGGTGCGCTCATTCGACAGGCCGACGCCGCGTGATCGACCTTGCCCGTTCCGGGGGTCCGTCGCCGCGCCGCGCCGAGGATCCGGCCGGGGGACGCCCAGTCCCGCGCCTTGCGCTCGCCGGCATTACCAAACGCTATCCCGGTGTCGTCGCCAACGACAGTGTCGACCTCGATATCCTGCCCGGAGAGATCCATGCCCTCCTGGGCGAGAACGGCGCGGGCAAAAGTACCCTGGTCAAGATCATCTATGGCGTCACCGCCCCCGACGAGGGACGTATCCTGTGGCAGGGTGAACCCGTCGTCATCCCGACGCCCGCGGCCGCGCGGCGCCTGGGGATCGGCATGGTGTTTCAGCATTTCACGCTGTTCGAGACCCTGACGGTCGCGGAGAATGTCGCCCTGGGGATGGAGGGCAAGCCCGATCTCAGGGCCCTGGCGCGCGAGATTGCAGATACCGGAGAGCGCTACGGGCTCCATCTCGACCCGCGGCGCCATGTCCACGCCCTGTCCGTCGGCGAGCGTCAGCGGGTCGAGATCGTCCGGGCGCTGCTGCAGCATCCCCGCCTGCTGGTCATGGACGAGCCGACCTCCGTCCTCGCGCCGCAGGAGGTCGACCGGCTCTTCGTCGTCCTGCGCCGACTGGCGGAGGAAGGAATGTCGGTCCTGTTCATCAGCCACAAGCTGGACGAGGTGCGCTCCCTGTGCGGCGCCGCGACGGTATTGCGGCGCGGCCGTATGGTCGGGCGCTGCGACCCGCGGCAAACCGATACGCGGAGCCTGGCCGGCATGATGGTTGGCGGTGAGATACCCGAGCCTCACGGCGCCGACCGTCCGGCGGCCGGGGCGCCCTGCCTGACGGTCCGCAATCTGTCGCTTCCCTCTGACGATCCGCATGGAACGGCCCTCGACGATGTCTCGTTCGATCTTCGGGCGGGCGAGATCCTTGGCGTCGCCGGAGTCGCCGGCAACGGTCAGCACGAGCTGCTGGCCGCCCTGAGCGGCGAGCGGCCCGCGCCACGCGCCGACAGCGTCCAAATCGACGGGCGTCCCGTCGGCCGCCTCGGAACCGCGGCCCGCCGCCGGCGGGGCCTCGCCTTTGTGCCGGAGGAACGGCTGGGCCGCGGCGCGGTCGCCGAGATGGACCTGGGCGAGAACGGCCTTCTGACGGCTTATGGGGCCGGACTGGTCACGGGCGGGCTGACCCGGCCCCGGCGCATGCGCGCATTCGCGGCACGCGTCATCGAACGCTTCGACGTCGTCGCCCGGGGCCCGGGCGCCGAGGCACGCAGCCTGTCGGGCGGCAATCTGCAGAAGTTCATCATCGGCCGCGAAATGGCGGTGGCGCCCAAGGTGCTGGTCGCCGCGCACCCGACCTGGGGCGTCGACATCGGCGCGGCGGCGGTCATTCACCAGGCCCTGTTCGACCTCTGCGCCGCAGGCGCCGGGGTATTGGTCGTGTCGGAGGATCTCGACGAACTGTTCCGCATCGCGGACCGGATCGCCGTAATCGCCCATGGGCGTGTCAGCGCCCCGGTGGAGCGGGACGCGGCCGACCGGGAGGAGATCGGGCTTCTGATGACTGCCGGCCAGGCCGGGGAGCGATCCGATGCCGCTTAGGCTCGAGCCGCGCCTTGAGACACCCTTCTGGCTCAAGCTGGCGGTGCCGGTCGCGGCCGCGGTCCTGACGGTTGCCTTCGGCGCCGCCCTTTTTGCCGCACTCGGCCACGACCCGGTCGCCGGATTCATGAGTTTCTTCGTCCATCCGGTCGATACGCTGGACGAAATTTCCGACCTGCTGGTCAAGGCCGCACCGCTCCTGCTCTGCGCGCTGGGCCTCTCGGTCGGTTTCCGGGCGAACGTGTGGAATATCGGAGCGGAGGGGCAGCTGATCATCGGGGCGATCGCCGGCGGCGGGGTCGCCCTCGCCTTCCACGACGTCTCCTCGCCGCTGATCCTGCCGCTGATGATCGTCGCGGGTGCGCTCGGAGGACTGGCCTGGGCAGCAATCCCTGCCTTCCTGCGCACCCGCTTCAACGCGAACGAAATCCTGACCAGCCTGATGCTGACCTATATCGCGGTTCATCTGCTGGGCTACCTGATCCACGGCCCATGGCGCAGCCCGGAAGGTTTCAACTTCCCGGTCTCGCGCGACTTTGGCGACGACGCGCTGATGCCGATTCTGATCGAGGGCACAGGGCTTCACCTGGGTATTCTGCTCGCGCTGCTTGCCGTGCCAGTCTTCTGGCTGATGATGCAGCGCAGCTTCCTTGGCTTTCAGGTGCGCGTGCGCGGCCTCGCACCTGGTGCGGCGGCCTATGCGGGCTACAAGGACAAGCGGCTGATCTGGGTCGGACTGCTGACGGGTGGGGCGATGGCCGGCATCGCGGGCATCGGCGAGGCGGCCGGGCCGATCGGCAAACTCCAGCACATCATCTCCCCGGGATATGGCTTTGCCGCGATCATCGTCGCCTTCGTCGGGCGGCTGCATCCGGTCGGCATCCTGCTGGCAAGCCTCCTCATGGCGCTTCTCTATGTCGGCGGCGACACGGCGCAGATCGAGTTGAAGCTGCCGCAGGCGGTGTCCGGCGTCTTCCAGGGCATGCTCCTGTTCTTCGTCCTTGGCGCGGACGTCTTCGTCCGCTACCGGGTGCGCCTGGGCCGGGCCCGGCCGGCAGGGGGCGGCGCATGAGCCCCGATTTCCTGGAGGCGCTGGTCGCCATCGTCGTCGCGACCCTGCGGGCGGGCACCCCCCTCGTCTTCGCGGCGCTGGGCGAACTCATCACCGAGAAGTCGGGTGTCCTCAATCTGGGTGTCGAAGGCATGATGTTGGTGGGCGCAATCGGGGCCGTGATCGGCACGCTTGCGACCGGTTCCTACGCCGTCGGCCTCCTGGCCGCCATCATCGCCGGCGCGGCCTTGTCGCTCGTCTTCGGCTTCCTGACCCTCAGCCTGCACGCCAGCCAGGTGCCGGCGGGTCTGGCCCTGACCATCTTCGGCATCGGGCTCAGTGCCTTCATCGGCCTGCCCTATCAGGACAAGCCGCTGGGCGGCCTGAAACCGGTCGACATCCCCGGCCTCTCCGACATCCCGATCGTGGGCCCGCTCCTCTTCGGGCACGACCTGCTGGTCTATCTCTCTATCCTGCTTTTCATCGGGGTCTGGATCTTCCTGTACCGCACGCGGGCCGGTCTCGTCCTGCGCGCGGTCGGCGAATCCGCGGAATCGGCCCATGCCATCGGCTATCCCGTGATCCTCATCCGCTATCTTGCCGTGATGTTCGGCGGGGCGATGGGCGGGCTTGCCGGCGCCTACCTCACCCTCGCCTACACCCCGATGTGGGCCGAGAACATGTCCGCCGGACGGGGCTGGATCGCCCTCGCCCTCGTTGTCTTCGCAACCTGGCGCCCCGGCCGGGTCCTTCTCGGCGCCTATCTCTTTGGCGGCGTGACCGTCGCCCAGCTGCATCTGCAGGGGCAGGGCATCGCGATCTCGCCGCAGCTTCTGTCGATGCTTCCCTACCTCGCCACGATTGTCGTATTAGTCCTCATTTCGTGGGATGCGGCGAGGATAAAGCTCAACGCGCCCGCTGCGCTCGGCAAGCCGTTTCAGGCCTCGTAAACAACTCCCCTTCGTGGGCGGGCGCGACCAGGGACAGGGAACACCCGGGACCGATGCCGCGCGGAGACGCCGGCGCCATCAAGGATAGGGAGTAGCTCACATCATGAAATCCAAGCTTCGCTTGCTGGGCGCGGCCGCCCTTGCCGCCGCCGTCATACCCTTCGCCGCCGGCACAGCCGGCGCGGCCGACCCGCTCAAGATCGGCTTCGTCTATGTCAGCCCGATCGGTACAGCCGGCTGGACCTACCAGCACGAACTCGGCCGTCGCCATATCGACAAGGTCTATGGCGACAAGATCAAGACCACCTATGTCGAGAAGGTACCGGAAGGCGCGGACGCGGAGCGGGTGATCCGCCAGCTCGCCCAGGGCGGCAACACGCTGATCTTCACGACCTCCTTCGGCTACATGGACCCGACCATCAAGGTCGCCCGGCGCTACACGAAGGTGACCTTCGAACACGCGACCGGCTACAAGCGGCGCAAGAATGTCGGCACCTACATCGCGCGCTTCT
>CAYGKX010000069.1:9939-13212 GCA_964350225.1 uncultured Rhodospirillaceae bacterium
AGGCGACCGTGCGCGTTATCTGGGTCAGCTCCTGGTATGACCCGGGCAAGGAGCGCGAGGCGGCCGACACTCTGATCGCCCAGGGCGCCGACGTCGTCACTCATCACACGGACTCCACCGCGGTTGTCCAGGCTGCCGAGGCAAAGGGCGTATATGCCATCGCCTATCATTCGGACATGTCGAAGTTCGGTCCGAAGGCACACCTGACCGCGTCGACCCACAACTGGACCGGCTACTACGAAAAGGTCGTGGCCGACGTCCTCGCCGGGAAGTGGAAGTCGAACGCCGTCTGGGGTGGCCTGAAGGAAAACATGGTCGTCATGGCCCCCTTCAATCCGGTCGTGCCGGACGACGTGAAAAAGCTGGTGGCCGACACGACGAAGGCCATCGTCGCGGGCAAGGCCCATCCCTTCGCGGGGCCGGTCAAGGCGCAGGACGGAACGGTCAAGGTGCCCGCCGGCGAAGCCATGTCGGACAAGGACATGCTGACCATGAACTATTATGTCGAAGGCGTCGTCGGGAAGCTGCCGAAGAACTGACGTCCGACCTTTCGGAAAAGAAAAAGCGCCCCGCCGGCGTCGGCGGGGCGCTTCCTATTTCAGGCTGCTGCCGCGGTCAGCGGCGGCAATTCACGTAGCGGAAACCGACGCATCCGCCGCCATTACAGTAGCGGTTGCTGCCCAGGACATAGGTGCGCCCCGGCCGGTAGGTCCCGTAGGCGGCCGCGGAGCGGAAGCCCCGGCGGCGGCAATACTGATGGGCGCCGCCCCAGCCGCAGTTCCGTGCCCAGGTCTGGCACCAGTCGACGATCGCGCCGCGCCAGCGCGGATAGTTGACCCGCACGATGCCGCCGCCGCCGCCGCCACCGCCACCCGGCGGGACAACGCCGCCCGTCCTGCGGCCGACACAGACGACTTGCCGGAAGCCGACGCAGCCACCGCCGCGGCAGACCCGGTTCGAACCGAGCACGTAGGTGCTGCCCGGGCGATAGGTCCGCCAGGTCTGCGCACGCTGGAAACCGCGCAGGCGACAATAATAGTTCGCGCCACCGGCACCACAGTTCCGTGCCCAGGTCCGGCACCAGTCGACGATGTAGCCGCGCCAGCGCGGATAGTTGATAACCCGCCGGATACCCGGCCCCGGCCCGACGCCGCCACCGCCGCCGCCAGGGCCATACCCGGCATAGCAGCAGTTATTGTAGACCATCCTGCGGCGTTCCCGGAAAAACAGGCAATAGGGCGTACCGTTGCTCGTATGGGTCCGCCGGACATAGACCCACGACCGGCAGCGGCGCTGGCGGCAAATCTGCACACACCGGCCCGGCACGAGATTCGGGTGGGAAATACGCCAGTACGCGCCGCGGGTATTGGCGAAGGTTCGATTGTTGACAAATTGTGCTTCCGCGTCGGCCGGTACCATCGGTCCGACGCCGGCAAGCAACACGACGACCGCGAAGATGCCTCGCCACATTCGTTGCATGAAACGTCCCCTTCCGTGCTGTTCCTCACGTTCGTCGCCGCCGTCAAGAGCCACCAGCGACGCCCCCAAGGAACAACTTACAGGGTTTTGCCGCGTTATTTAACCCCTCGGTCCGGAAAAGGCGCGAGCCCGGTCGAATCGTCACAGGACTGTCATGGCGCAAAATATCGTGGCCAAGAACGATAATCGTTCGCATTTGAGCTACATCTAGGTTCGAAAGAAAATCGGCCCGACATCTCTGCCGGGCCGAAAATCTACTTTTTGTTGAAAATTACTCCTGACATTTACTTGACGGCTCGCGTCACCGGCGGCCGACACAGACGACCTGGCGGAAGCCGACACAGCCGCCTCCGTTGCAAACCCGGCGGGACCCGATCACATAGGTCCGTCCCGGGCGGTAGGTCGTGTAGCGTTGGGCCCGCTGGAAACCGCGCAGGCGGCAATAGTAGTTGGCGCCGGCGGTGCCGCAATTTGTCGCCCATGTCCGGCACCAATCGACGATCTGACCGTTCCAGCGGGGATAGTTGAAGGTCTGCTGCCGCCCGGGACCCGGCCCGGGGCCCGGGCCCGGGCCCGCGCCGCCCGGACCGTAACCGGCATAGCAGCAATCGTTGTAGACCATCCGCTTGCGCGCCCTGAAGAACAGGGAGTACGGCGTGCCGTTGCTGGTATGTGTGCGGCGCACATACACCCAGGATCGGCAGCGGCGCTGGCGGCAGATCTGGACGCAGGTCGCGGGGACCAGGTTCGGATGCGAATATCTCGAATAGCTGTCGCGGGTATTGGGAAAGGTACGATTGTTGACCCACTGCGCGTCCGCTGTCGTCGTCACCATCGTACCGATGCCCGACAACAGCATGATGCACGCAAGGGCCAATCCTGCACGTCCAAGTTTTTTCATGAGACGTTCCTCTGGATGGAGTCTCTGTCCCCCTGCCCCTGCAGGAGAGCGCTCCGGCAATAGGATTACAGCTTTTCCCGACGGGTTTAATACGGTGTTCCGCAACGCAGGCATCGCCAACCAGCCGGATTAAACTGTTGCGCCGTTGCATGGGATGTTAGGGGCGTTGACGCGCGTACCGGTGAACAGGTTTGGCTATCTGTCCGGTTTGTACTGCCACACTTGTGCAGTGCCTGGTCCGAGGCCGAATCCTGCGACAAGGCTCCCCCTCCAAGAGGTGAACCTATAGACATATTCACCCGGCGCCGGTGGAGAGGCGGTCAGTCGCCCGTCCTCGCCACCCCATGACGAGCGAACGCCGTTTCCTCCGAACTGCCAGGGTTTGCTGCCGAGTACCCATGCGCTTGCGTTGCCCGCGGGATGACCACCGCCGCCGGCGACGAGATGATTACGATACACGTGGAGGGCATTGAAGTTGTGCATCCTGCCCCACCTGGGCGGTACCGCTTCAATTCCGATCGGCTGCCACTCTTTGCCATCAAACGCCCAGATTGATGAGAATGCCCCTTTGACAACGGGATGCCGGTTGGTCCCAACGATCAGCCTGTTTCTGAAGGAAGCCATGCTTAGCACATAGGTCGCGCCAGGCGAGCGCCAGCTTCCGTTCAATCCGTCACCACCAACGCGCGTCCAACCCTCGCCGTCGTACATGAAAACGCTGGTCGCTCCAGCGGCAGAAATCATTCCTGCGTAGAGGGCGCCATCGGAATGAGAAATCAGCTCGTAGATGCCCCTGTATCGGGTCGATTCGATAGCGGTTCCCCGGGTCAACCTGTGCCATTTTCCTTGGCGATACAGATAGGCCGCAGCCGGCCTCGACGTACCGACGATCA
>CAYGKX010000070.1:0-568 GCA_964350225.1 uncultured Rhodospirillaceae bacterium
GCCGAAGGCAACATCCAGACGCTGGTCGAACAGCACGGTGTCTGGCGCCATCTCGTCGACGCCTACGCCATCGTCGGCCTGCCGCCGACCCTGGCCAGTCTTCTCGTGACCAGTTTCTTTTTCCTGCTTCTCCGCCAAGGCTTCGCAACCGGCCGCCTGAGGTATTTCGCGGCGGCGCGGGAACGGCTGACAGCGAATACACGATTGCGGGCCTTCGACCGCTATCTTCACGTCCAGTCCGAATATTATGATCGCCATGCCGATGGATCGGTCGTCAATGATATGACGACGGCGCTAAGCCGCGCGGTCGAGTATGTCTTTCTGGCCATCAACTTCCTCGGCCTCACACTCACAATCTGCGTCTATTTCATCGGGCTCGTCATATTGTCGCCGTCCATGACGGCGGTCGCCGTGGTCGTCTTCGGCATCGCGATCCTCGCGTTGCGCAAACAACTCCGCCTTTCCGCCCAGGGCAGCAAGAAAGTCGTCGAAGCGAACAGGGCGATGTCTTCCTTCCTGGTCGGTCGGCTGCGCAACGTAAGGCTCGTGCGACTGGCGGGAACGGAAC
>CAYGKX010000070.1:593-3600 GCA_964350225.1 uncultured Rhodospirillaceae bacterium
TGCGTCACCTGACGGAAACCCAGCGCGCCCGGATGCTGCGCCTTTTCCAGCTTCAGGCAAACATCGAGCTGATCGTGGAGCCCATCGTCGTCGGCGCGGGCTTCATTTTCATTTATTTCAGCTACGCCTATCTCGGAATGCGCATCGAGACGATCGGGCTGTTTCTGCTGATCCTGATGCGGCTTATGCCTCTCGTGAAGGAAGTCACTCGGATGCGCCAATCCAAACGCGCGTCGCAAGCCAGCTTCGATGCAGTGACCGCCCGGCTGGACGAAATGCAGGAAGAACGGGAGCGGGCTGGCGGCTCGACGGTCTTTCGAGGCGTGCGAAACGGAATTGACATAGAGAAGCTTCGGTTCGCGTATCCTGGTTCAACCGGCGGCGTTCAGTTACAGGCGGCCCTGAACGGGGTCACCGCGCGCTTTCCCGGCGGGAAGATGACCGCCCTCGTCGGGCCGTCCGGGGCGGGGAAGTCGACCCTGATCGACATGCTCCCGCGCCTGCGCCATCCGGATGCGGGGCGGATCGAGATCGACGGTACCGCCATCGACGCCTTCGAGATCGGCAGCCTGCGCGCCGGCATCGCGTATGCGCCGCAGCAGCCGAACATCTTCGACGTTTCCCTCGCCGACCACATCCGGTACGGCAAGCCGGACGCGAGCGAGGCGGATATCCGCTGGGCCGCCGACCTTGCCGGGGCGACACCGTTCATCGAACAGATGCCCAACGGTTTCGACAGCCGGGCCGGCGACAGCGGATCGAACCTGTCGGGCGGCCAGCGTCAGCGGCTGGATCTCGCCCGCGCCCTGGTGCGGCGCGCGCCGATCCTGATCCTGGACGAACCGACCAGCAATCTGGACGCGGAATCCGAGGGACTGATCCGGGACGCGCTGCAACATATCCGGGACGACACCGACATCACGATCGTCGTCATCGCCCATCGCCTGTCGACGGTCGCACTGGCCGACCAGATCGTCGTCATGGAAGCCGGCAAGGTAACGGCGACGGGCACTCATGCAGAGCTGATCGCCCGCGGCGGCTGGTATGCCGACGCCTTCGCCCTGCAGCAGGCGCCGGCCGCTGCCGCCGCGGCTCGCTGACACCGTGACCTCGATCCCGTTCGACTACGCCGCGACGGCGCGGCTGCACGACTGGCGCCAGACGCTCACCTGGCCAATCGAGGTGGAAACACTGCGATCCACGGCGCTGGCGCCGGCCGGGCGGCTTCTCGACCTGGCCGGAACCCTCGATCCGACGGAACGGGATATCCTTCTGCTCGCCGGGCCCCATTTCCTGGCGGCGGTCCGCTATGGGGTCGAGGTCGCCATGACCCTGGCCGCGGCGGACCGGCAGGGAATGGACCTGCGGTCGGAAGATCCGCTGGTTTCACTGTTGCGCGGCGACGCCGGGGCCGACCCCCGGATCGCCGGCACCGATGCGGAGAAGCTGACACTCCCCCGTCATCCCAGCCTTCGGCGCCTCTTGAGGACGGCAAGCTGGACGCCGGTCCCCCGTTTGCTCCGCGCGCTGCTCTCGCCCGATGCGGTTGCGTTGACCCACAACCATCTGCTGACGCGGGAAGCCCGGCGCCGCGGCGCCGCCGTCAGGTTCCATCAAGGGGAGGCCATCCTGCTGGCCGCTCGCCAGGCCATCGGCGGTACGGCCCCTGCCGAGGCACACGCCATCGACCCGCGACGGGTGATCTCCGCCCTGAAGATCGACGACATCGTCGACACCCCCTACCGCGCGCCGCTGACCGGCTTCCTCGAGCGCTTCATCGGCGAAGTCCTCGAAACCGCGGCCCGGGACCTGGCTGGCCTGCGGGCGCTGCGGCGTCTGCCGGGCAAGGTATGGAGCGGAACAGGCGGCAAGTGGTCGAGCCGGGCGATCGGCCTGGCTGTCCGGGAACGGGGCGGCGGCGCCACCCGTTTCGATCATGGCGGCACGAGCGTCGTGTCCGCCGACCCGGTCCATGTCACGCTGACAGAGCTTTCGGTCTCCTCGACCTTCGTCCTGCCGACCCCGGCCGCGGCGGAGCGCGTGTCGCGAAAGCTTTCCGGCACGGCGCTGCCCGGCCTGGCCTGCAGTCTGGAAGCGGCAGGTGGCGACCCCACTTTCGACAGGGCCCCCGATGCGCAATCGTCGGTGTCCGGGCGGGTGCTCTACGTCCCGGGCGTCCTGCGCGGCGCGCGGCAATTTCACGGCGCGCTTCTGCCCGATCCGATCTATCTCGATTGGCAGCTGCGGGTTGCCGAAACCCTTCGGGCGGCGGGCACCAACATATTGTGCAAACCGCACCCGCACGGGCTGTTGCGCGGCCAGACCCACCCGCTGGCAGCGGTCGCGCCGACGAGCAGCCGGCTGTTCGAGGAGGAGATCGCGGAAACCGACGTCTTTCTCTTCGATTTCCCGCAAAGCACGACCTTCTGGTCCGCGCTGTGCACCGAGCGTCCCGTCGTGCTTCTCGATTTCGGGCTCCTGCCGCTCGCTGTCGACGTCGCGGAAGCGCTCGCCCGCCGGGCGACGGTCGTTCGCGTAGACTTTGACGGACGAAATCTTCCGGTCGTGCCGACCAGCCTGCCTGCTCTCCTGCGGGACGTCGCGGGACAGCGCCACGACCCGGGCTATTTCCGTACGCTTCTGGCCGGAACGTGACCGCCGCGCCACAAGACACTGCGTCCGCGGCCACGCAGGTCGATCTGCGCCCTGAATTCGGCTGGTCGCGAATGGTCGCCGGCGATACGACAGTCTGGACCAAGGGCTACGGGCCGGGCGCCGACCCGCAGCGCTGGACGTCCTGGTGCGACCGCCTGGCCGTCGCGCCGGACCCCGCCGAGATCGAGCGCCAGCTAATCGATCTGTCGCGCAGCGCGAGCCATTTCGCCTGCGTCATCGAGGCGCCCGGCTGGACCCTGGCGGCCGTCGATCCGGTGCGCCGCATTCCCCTTGCCCACGCCGCCACATCCTCCACCGGCTCCCCCTCGGCGATTATGAGGATCGACGACCG
>CAYGKX010000070.1:3610-13195 GCA_964350225.1 uncultured Rhodospirillaceae bacterium
GGGCGGAGCGGCTTCGCCGGACACTGGAGGTTGGCCGCGACGACATCGATCCCGACGCGGCCCTCTCCTTCGCCATGGCCGGCTACACGGCCGGGGACCGGACCCTCTACCGGCAGATCTCGCAGCTCGGGCCCGGCGGCTATCTTCTGGCCCGGGCCGGATCGCCCCCGCATGTCGGTACCTATTGCGCCTACCGGCCCTGGCGGGTGACCGAAACCGACGGCCCCGGCCTCGCCGCGCGCCTGCGCGACCTGACCCTGAGCCTGGTCGAGGACATGATCGAGAGCCTCGACGGCCGCCCGGTCGCCGCCCCGCTCAGCGCCGGGCTCGATTCCCGCCTGATCGTCAGCGCCCTGCGTCATCTCGGCTACAAGAAGGTCCATTGCTTCGCCTATGGCCGCATGGACAACTACGACGTGGCCGCCAGCCGGGAGATCGCCGCCGCGCTCGGCTACGACTGGAGTTTCGTGCCGCTGACCATCGGGAACCAGCGCCGCTTTCTGGCGAGCGAAACGGTCCGCGGCTATCGCGACTTCGCCGACACGCTGTGCGCCACGCCGCCCATCGACGATCTGTCGCCGGTCGCCACCCTGATGGACCGCGGGGTGATCGATGCCGACACCGTCCTCATCAACGGCAACAGCGGCGACTACATTTCCGGCGCCCATGTCGTCCCGGCTGTCGCGAACCTCCCGCCGGACGCCGACGGTGCCACGGCGGTGTCGACCATCGTCGATGCCGCCCTCGACAAGCACTTCCGCCTGTGGCGGGCCCTCGCCACACCGGAGAACGATGCGCGGGTGGGCGCGCTTCTGCGCGCGGCGTTGCCGGTCGACCCCGACACGGTGGCGCCGGAAGGCCGGCACGGCCTGTATGAGGCGCTGGAACTCGCCGACCGGCAGTGCAAGCTCGTCATCGGCCGGCAGCGGGTTTACGAATATCTCGGCCTCGACTGGCGGCTGCCGCTCTGGGACGCGCGCTATCTGGATTTCTGGGAAGGCGTCCCCCTGAGCGCGAAACGGGGCCAGCGTCTCTATCGCGATGTCCTGATCGAGGCGAACTGGGGCAGCGTCTGGCAGGGCCGCCAATGGTGGCCGAAGCGGCAGCTGATTCCGCGCTGGATGCGGCTGCCCCGCGCCGTCCTCAAGGCCGCACACGCACCGCTGGGGCGCGAGCGCTGGCACCGGTTCGAGCGACGGTATCTGGAATACTGGAAGGACAACCTGGCTTTGGGCGCGGAAACGCCCTACCGGCGGGTCGCCGCCGACCGTCGGGGCGCCCGGCATTTCGTCGCCTGGCACACCGAAGCCTACCTGCGCGCGAAAGGCCTGGATTACCGGGGCCGGCCGTTGCCGGCGACCTGAGCCGGAGGTCCCGAGTGCCCATGCAGGTCCTGCTCGCCACGACCGGTTACCCTCCGGAGCATTCAGGCTCCGGCGGACGGCTGCACGACATGTACCGGCGGCTCGCCGACCGGCCCGACGGTCCCCGCTGGTCGGTCCTGACCAAGCGCCGCGCACCCGGCCTGACGCCGCCGCGAGGGCCGCAGCATGTGACGGTCCTCGGCGGCATCGAGGGCGGCGACACCCAGTCCGGCTATCGCGCCGCGCCGCAGGAAATCGCCGCCCTGCGCCGCCTTGTGCGGGCCGGACTGCTGGACGGTATCGACCTCGTCCACGTCGCCGGATCGAGCTGGTACACGCCCTTCCTGATTGGCGCGGCGCGGCGGCGAGGTCTTCCGGTCGTGCGCGAGCTTACCTCCGTCGGCGATGTCACGACTCAGCGGTCGCCGGCCGGGTGGCTGGTGCGCCGAAGTCTTCGCCGCGCCTCCCATCTCGTTGCGATCTCCCCGGCACTGGAGAGCGCCGCCCGCGCCGCCGGTGCCCGGACACCGGTCTGGTGCCGGCCGAACGGGGCCGACCTGACCCGGTTTCGCGCGCCGGATGCGACGACGCGGTCGGCGTCCCGCGAAACGATCGCCCACTGGCTTCCCGGCCTCAAAGCGGACGAGACGGTCATCCTGCATGTCGGGCGCATCCGGCCGCTCAAGAACCAGCTGTTCCTCGCCGACACGGCGGCCTGCCTGCCCGCAGGTTACCGCCTGCTGATGATCGGTCCGGCCTATTCCGAGAGCGACCCCTATCTGGTCCGGCTTCGGGCACGGTTGGCCGAACCGGACCTCGCCGGACGGGCGGCGCTGGTCGCGGAGCATCGCAGCGATATCGACTTTCTGATGGCCGGCGCCGACATGTTCGCGTTCCCGTCGCGGAACGAGGGCCTCGGCAACGTCATGGTGGAGGCGGCCTGCAGCGGGCTGCCGGTCGTCGCCCACCGCCTGCCTGGCGTGACAGACTGGATCGTAACGGATGGCGAGACGGGGGCGCTGGCGCCGCTGGAAGTCGACGCCTTCGTCCGGGCCGTCGAACGCGCGGCCCCGCTGGTCGCCCGACGCGCGGCGCTCGCCGAGCGGGCAGCCGGCTGGCTGGGGGCCGACGCGATGGATGACGGCTATGTGGGTCTTTTCACACGCCTGACAGCCCAAAGGCGGTAGCATCCGGGGTGCGCCGTCGTGCCTCTGGCGCGAAACCGGCCAAAGACGTAGAAGGTGACGCGGCCGAGCCCCAATCACGCGCGACCCGGTCCGCCCCGTCCGACCAGCAGAGAATCCCGAGCTCGATGACTGTGCCTGCGATGCGTCTGCCCGACGCCGAGATCCCCGACATCGATTTCGCTGGCCTGCGCGCCCAGTATGCCGCGCTGAAGGACAGCATTGCGGCACGGGTGGAGGCCGTCTTCGCCCATGGTCGTTTCATCCTGGGCCCGGAGGTGACGGAGCTGGAGTCGGCGCTGGCCGAGTTCTGCGGGGCCCGCCACGCCATTGCCGTGTCGAGCGGCACCGACGCCCTGCTCGCCCCCCTGATGGCCGCCGGAGTCGGTCCGGGTGACGCCGTGTTCCTGCCCGGCTTTACCTTCACCGCGACGGCCGAGGTGCCGCTTCTCCTCGGCGCAAGCCCGGTATTCGTCGATGTCGACGCCGCGACCTACAATATCGACATCGCAGACCTGGAGGCGCGGATCGCCGCCGTCCGCGCCGAAGGACGGCTGACCCCGAAGGCCATCGTGCCCGTCGACCTGTTCGGTTTGCCGGCCGATTACGCCGCCTTGCGCGCGATCGCGGAGCGGGAGGGCATGACCCTTCTGGCCGATGCGGCGCAAAGCTTTGGCGGTGCACAGGGCAATGCAAAGGTCGGCACCCTGGCACCGGTGACCGCGACCAGCTTTTATCCGGCCAAGCCCCTGGGCGGCTATGGCGACGGTGGCGCCATTTTCACCGACGACGACGCCCTTGCCGCGACGCTCCGCTCGATCCGGGTGCATGGCGAGGGGGCGACGCGATACGACGTCGAGCGGGTCGGCCTCAACGCCCGGCTCGACAGCCTGCAGGCAGCCGTACTCCTTGCAAAGCTGCCGGTCTTCGCGGATGAGATCGTACGCCGCAACGCCCTCGCGGACCTGTATGACAGCCGCCTTGGCAAGGCGGTGCAGACGCCCGTGCGCATCGACGGGTCCGTGAGCGCCTGGGCGCAGTACACGATCCAGGTGCCGGACCGGGCCGCGGTGCTGGCGCGGCTGGGCGAGGCGGGCATTCCGACGGCGATCTACTATCCGAAGCCGCTGCATTTCCAGCCGCCCTATGCACCCCATGGCGACGGCCCGGGGTCGCTGCCGGTCAGCGAATCGATCTGCGAGCGGGTCTTCAGCCTGCCCATGCATGCCTATATGACGCCCGAGACGGCCGACCGGATCGCGGACGCCGTGCTCACCGCCGTCGAGGCGGGTTGAGGGGCGCGATGCCGCCGGCCGGAGCTCCCGCCGCGCCGTCCCCCGACGTGCCGTCCCCCGACCGGCCGATCGTCGCCATCCTGGGCGATTCACGGGTGTTCGACACCTATTACACGACCCCGGCCTACGACGCCCGGTACGGCTACGAGAAGACCTTCCCGCACCTTTTGCGCGGCGCCTTCCTGCGCCGCCCGGAAGCGTCCGTCGACATCGTCCACATTCCCGATCATTTCCGGGGGGCGACGGTCGCGAACAACATCCTGCGCCTCGCCCTGTCCGACCCCGCGGCCGCGATCCTGGTCGAGGGGATCTGGGAAACCATCCTTACGAAACAACATTTCATCGACTACGCGACCCGGAAGGTGCGGGCGCATCCCTGGCGCCGTGGCGGGGCGCTGGATCTGGAATTCTCCTCCGCGCGGCTGGCCGAGCTGTTCATGGCGGACGAATTGTCCGTCGGCCCCGGCACCTACCGCGACCGTCAGGAGGCCCTCGTCTCCTATTTTCGCCGCCGGCGGCGGCAGATCGTCTGGGCGACCCTGCCGATCCCGCCGGCCGGGCATATGGGCGGCGTGCATCCGGCGGGGAACTACAAACCGATCCCGCAATGGGGCGCGTGCCTGCGCGCGATCAATGAAGCGGTCGTGCCGATGGTCGAGGCCTGGGGCGGGCTGGTCCTGGATCTCGACAGCCTGATGGCGGAGGCCGGCGGGGCGGACGCCTGCCTCATCGACCTTTGGCATTTCACACCCGCGTTCCACGCGATCATTGCGGCGCGGCTGGAGGCGCTGATCGACGGGGCGATCGATATCCCCGCGGCCTGCCATGTCTCTCACCGCTGCATGGTGTGCGGGCCGGTCGGGGACCTGCCGCTCGCCCTGATCGGCGGCCCGGAGGAACGGGCCGCCTGGCATGCCGAAGCACCGGACGCCCGCATCGGATGGGAACTGGTCCCCGGCGAGGCGCCTCCGCCCGAGGCGGAAGCCCTGTTGCTGCTCGGCCCGCCGGGGGCGGAGCGGGAGGCGTCGGCCCGGCAACTCTTGTCGATAACCGGATCGCAAGCTGTCGTGCTGTATCCCGAAGAACTGACGCCGCTCGACAACCCGGCGCGGGCCGACCGGGACCAGCACGCGATCCTGCGCTGAGCCCGCCGCCGCCGCCGGAAAGACCCGCACCACCCATCATGACGACCCGCCACCCCGACCTTTTCGACAGCCTTGAGAACGCATCCGCGGAGACGCCGCGGCGGAAGATTGCGTTTGTGCTGCCATCGGTCGCGGGCGGGGGAGCGGAGCGGGTGATGCTGACCTTCCTGCGGCATCTCGACCGAGAGCGGTTCGATCCGACCCTGATCCTCCTGTCCGATGCAGGTCCGCTGGCCGACCTCATCCCGCCGGACGTTCCGATGATCGACCTGGACCGGCCCCGGGTCCGCCAGGCCCGCCGATCGCTGCGGCGCCGGCTGCGGGAACTTGCGCCGGACGTCGTCTTCTCGACGATGGGCTATCTGAACCTCGCCGTCCTGTCGCTGAAGCCGGCGCTCGAGCCCGGCACACGGTTTGTCGTCCGGGAGGCGAATCCGCCCCGGCACAACGGCCGGACCGCGCTGCGCCGGGCGATCTTTCGCCGCCTCTACCGGCGCTACTACCCGACGGCCGACACCGTGATCGCGCCCGCGCGCTTCCTGATCCGGCCGCTGGAGGACTGGGGCACGCCCCGGGAACGCATCCGGATCCTCTACAACCCGGTGGATGTCGCCGCCCTTCGTGCGCGCGCGCGCCCAGCCATATGGCAGAGCGGGCCGGGACCGCGTTTCGTCGCGGCGGGCCGCCTGACGGAACAGAAGGGCTTCGACCGGCTGATCGACATGATGGCCGGTATCCCCGGCCAGGTGACGATATTCGGCGACGGGCCGGACCGGGCCGCCCTCGCTGCCCAGATCGACCGACACGGACTGGCCGACCGCGTACTCCTCGCCCCTTTTTCGACCAAGTTGTGCGATTATATCGCTGGAGCGAACGCGCTTCTTTTGCCGTCGCGCTGGGAAGGCCTGCCGAACGTCGCCTTGGAGGCGCTGGCCTGCGGCACACCGGTGATCGCGACGCCGGAGGCCGGCGGCATCGGTGAGATCAAGCATCTCGCGGTCGCCGGCGCCGTGACCCTTGCCCCGGCGGGAGAAGCGTTCACGCGGATATTGCGCCGGGTCCCGCCGGCAGCCGTCGACGATTTGCGCCCCAGCCTGTTGCCGGAAGCGTTCACTTTGGACAAGGCCCTCGCCGGGCTGCATGCGATACTTGCCCGATGATGCCGACCTCCCTTTCCCATCTTGAAGCTCCGGCGCACTGATGCCCCTCGACGGAGCTCCTCTCGTCCTGCATGTGATCCCCGGCCTGGATGTCGGCGGCGCCGAACGGCAATTGGCCGCCCATGTTTCGGCGGATCGCTCCGGTGCCCCGCGCCAGATGGTCGTCAGCATGATGTCCGGCGGGCGGTTCGCGGACCGGGTGCGCGAAGCGGGCGTGCCGCTCGTCGAACTGGGCGTGAAGACCGTCGCCGGTGTCGGCCCGGCGATCCTGCGCATCGCCCGGCTGATCCGGCGGGAGCGGCCTGTCGCTGTGCAGAGCTGGCTCTATTATGGCGACCTGGTCGCGACATACGCGCTCCGCATGACCCGCCTGCGGCCGGATACCCGGCTCTACTGGGGGGTGCGATGCTCCGACATGGCGCTGAACGATTATGGGCGGGTGTTGCGTTGGGCCGTGCGCAATTGCGCCAAGCTGTCGAGCCAGCCGGATGCCATCATCGCCAACGCCCGGGCCGGCGTCGCCGAGCATACCCGGCTGGGCTACCATCCGCGCGCCTTCGGGGTGATCGAGAACGGCATCGACACCGCCCGGTTCCGGCCCGACAGCGCGGCCCGGCGCCAGTATCGCGCGGCGCTGGGTGTCGACGACCATACGCCGGTCGTCCTTCATGTCGCCCGGGTCGATCCGATGAAGGATCACGAGGCGCTGATCGCCATCGCCGCCCGGCTGCCCGAAGTGCGCTTCTTCGCCATCGGCAAGGATACCGAGGGCCTGATCGGCCCGCCCAACCTGACAGGCCTGGGGATCCGGAGCGATATGCCGGGCCTCTACTGCGCCGGCGACATGGTGCTGTCGACTTCGGCCTACGGCGAGGGCTTTCCCAACGTGATCGCCGAGGGCATGGCCTGCGGCCTGCTGCCGGTCGCGACCAATGTCGGCGACAGCGGCCTGGTCGTCGGAGAGACCGGCATCATCGTCCCCGCGCGCGATCGAAGCGCCCTGACCCGGGCCATCGAGACCCTGTTCGCCGAACCGCGGGAGGCCCAGCAGAACCGCCGCGCCGCCGCCCGGGACCGGGTCGCCGGACGCTACTCCCTGCTTCGCTCCGTCGATGCCTTCGACCGCCTGCACCTGACCGGGGAGCTGCCGTGAGCCCCGGCGGATGGACCCGCGGATGGACCCGCGGATGGACCGGCAGATGGACCGGCGGGCGGACCAGCGAGGCTCCGGCGCCGGAGCGTTTCTGATGTGCGGGCTCGTCGGACTGTTCGACCGGCAGGGCCTGGATCTCGCCGCCGCCAAGCCCCGTCTGACCCGGGCGCTGGACCGGCTGGCGCCCCGCGGCCCGGACGGGGAGGGGCGCTGGCACGACCGCCACTGCCTGCTGGGGCATCGCCGGCTGGCC
The DNA here is from genome assembly GCA_964350225.1 of uncultured Rhodospirillaceae bacterium. Classification (GTDB taxonomy): domain Bacteria; phylum Pseudomonadota; class Alphaproteobacteria; order Bin65; family Bin65; genus CAYGKX01. The sequence goes on from CAYGKX010000070.1 coordinate 11,165, forward strand.
ATCGTCGACCTGTCCGACGCCGGCGCCCTGCCGATGACGCGAGACGGGCTCACCCTCGTCTTCAACGGCATGATCTACAATTACCGGCAGCTCCGGGACCAGTTGCGTTCGGCGGGCCACAGCTTCTCGTCGGATTGCGACAGCGAGGTGCTGCTCGAAGGCTGGCGCGCCTGGGGCGCGGCGCTTTTGCCAAAGCTGGTCGGCATGTTTGCCTTCGCCATCTGGGACGCGCCCAAGCGCACCCTGTTCCTGGCCCGCGACCGCTATGGCAAGAAGCCGCTCTGCTATCGCCACACGACACGCGGTCTCGCCTTCGCCTCCGACCTGCGCGCGTTGCAGTATATGGACGGCAACGGCGGGCAGATCGACCCGGCGGCCGTCTCGCTGCTCTTCTCCCTGCGCTATATTCCCGCGCCCTGGTCGATCCTGGAGGGCGTGCGGAAGCTGCCGCCGGGGCACCTGATCCGCTGCTCGCCCTCCGGGTTCGAGGAGCGGCGCTGGTACGACCTGGCGACCGCGCCGGACTATCCCTATGCCGACGAGGAAGAAGCGGCGGGCGACCTGCGGGAACGGGTCGAGGCGGCGGTACGGGACCGGCTGGTCGCCGACGTGCCACTGGGGGCGTTCCTGTCGGGCGGCATCGACAGCGCCATCGTCGCGGCCTGCATGGCGCACGCGGCGCCGGAAGTGAAGACCTTCACCGTCGGTTTCGAGGGCGCCGCCGACTATTACGAGGAACGGCCGGGCGCCCGGCGGGTCGCCGAGCATCTGGGCACGACCCATACCGAGATTCCCGTCGCGGCCAGCGACGCCGGGGAGGCGCTGGATGCCGTCTTCACTGGTCTGGACGAACCCTTCGCCGACAGCTCCGCCGTGCCGACCTATCTGGTCGCGCGCGAGACGCGGCGGCATGTGACGGTCGCCCTGTCCGGCGACGGCGCGGACGAGGTCTTCGGCGGCTACCGCAAGTACCAGGGAGAACTGCGCGCCGAACGCTATCGGGCCATTCCGGGGTTCCTCCGCGCGGCGCTGATCGAGCCGCTGGTCCGCCTCCTGCCGGAAAGCAAGTCGAGCGGCCCGCTGGAGAAGGCCCGGCGCCTGCGCCGCTTCGCCGCCCATGCGGGAAAGCCCGCCGCCGCCCGCCAGGCCGGCTGGCTACAGCTCCTGTCGCCCGAAGCGCTCGCACAGCTCATGGTCGACAAGCCGACCGGGCCGACCGTCGAAGACCTTGTCGAGGAACGCCGCCGGGAGGCGCGCACCGAGGACGGGGTGAACCGGATGCTCCACGCCGACATCGTGACCGGGCTGCCCGACGACATGCTGGTCAAGGTCGACCGCATGTCGATGGCCAATGCGCTGGAGGTGCGCTGCCCCTTCCTGGACCATCGGGTTGTCGAGGCGGCAACGGCGATGCCCGGCGCCTACAAGCTCAAGCCCGGCAGCGGCAAGCATATCCTGCGCCGCGCCTTCGCCGACCGGCTGCCGGCCGAGGTTTTCGAGCGCCCGAAGAAGGGCTTCGAGATTCCCATCGCCCAATGGCTGACCGGGCCGCTGCGCGAGCGGCTGGAGGCGGCCATCGACCCGGTGCGGCTTGCCCGGCAGGGCCTCTTCAACCCGGAGCCGCCGCGCCGCTGGCTCGCCGACCTGACACGCAACCGCCGCGACATGTCGGAACCGCTCTGGACGCTCCTCGCCTTCCAGGAGTGGGCGGAGCGGCAGGAGGCGGTCGGGTGAGCCGGCGCGCGCCAGCCCAACGCCGCCGCGGACTTGATCCGGGGCCTGCCGCGGAACAGGTCGCTTCCGTCGCGCAGGGACTTCGCCCCGGGAACCGGGGTAACTCCGGGGCTCCATGAAGATCGCCCAGCTCTGCGCCGTCGACTTCACGATGTATCACTTCCTCCTCCCCCTCATGCGCGGCATGCGGGAGGCGGGACACGAGGTGGTCGGCATCTGCAGCGATGGCCCCTTCGTCGAGAAGATCGAGGCCGAGGGCTTCCGGGTGCTCCCCGTGCGCATCGATCGGTCCTACAA
>CAYGKX010000071.1:0-5630 GCA_964350225.1 uncultured Rhodospirillaceae bacterium
CAACCCGATCGGATCGCCGGATTCCTGCTCATTTCCACCCAGGCGGAAGCGGATACACCCGAGCAGTCCGCGGCCCGAGAGACATTGGCCGCCCGGGCCGGCGACGAAGGCCTCGACGAAATCGCCGACCTGATGGCGAAACTCTGCATTCCGAAGACAGCGCGCGATGCCGCCGCTCTCAGGGAGCGGTTCGCGGCGATGGCGCGACGATACGGAACGGACGCCTTCATCGCCCACCAAAAGGCCGTGGCCGGCAGGCCCTCCAGCCTGCCGCTGCTGCCCGAGATCGACATCCCGGTCGTCATCGTGGCCGCGGACGACGACAAGATCGTCCCCGCCGAACGTTCCTTCGCGATGGCCGAAACCCTCCCGCACGCCCGTTCGGCGCGGCTCGATACCGGCGGCCACATGCCGATGTGGACGGATAGCGGCGCGTGTGTCGCCGCGATGGGCGACCTCTTGGAAATGCTCGACGCGGCGTCTCACGCGCCCTGACAGCCGGGCACTTCCGGCCCTACTTTTCGGGAATGACCGCGATGGCGTTGATCTCGATAAGATACTCGGGAGAGGTCATCTTGGTGACCTCGACCATGGTCGACGCAGGGGCGGGTTCCTTGAAATAGGCACGCCGGACTTCGTGGATCGCGTCGAAATGCTCCATGTTGCGGACATAGACGTCGACCCGGCAGATGTCGTCCATCGTGCCCCCCGCCGCTTCCACTGCAGATTTGACATTCTCGCAAACCTGGCGTGTCTGCTCGGAGATGTCGCCCACCCCCGCGATCGTCCCGTCCGGCCTCCTGGCCGTCATGCCGGATATGAAGACGAACCTGCCCGTCGCCGTCACAGTGACGGCTTGCGAGAAGTGCCCGCTGGGGCGGCGGATCCGATCGGTGGAGACCTGTTGCTTTGTCATAATGGGGGCTCGTCCTTGAGGGCGCATCTTGTGCGTCGATCCTGTCGCCGGGGCGGAACCCGACCCGGCCGCCCAGCCATACCACGAACCATCGGGCCATTTCGCGGAAAGGCCCGATTGTCGGATGGCGCAGGGGCTTGCTCCGCCGTCCGTGCTAGGGTCGCTTGCGCCCTGTGAACCGCGAGAAGGAACAACCATGGACGACAAGGGAGAGAAGCTTGGGATCAAGTCGGTCGAAGTGGCGGGACGCCTGCTCACGGCGATGATACAGGCGGGGCGGCCCGCGGCACTGAAGGACCTCGCCCACATGGCCGGCATGTCGCCCGGCAAGGCACATCGGTATCTCGTCAGCCTGGTTCGATTGCAGCTCGTCGCCCAGGAACCCGCTTCCGGCCACTATTACATCGGCCCCATGGCGATCGCACTGGGGCTCTCCGGAATGCGGAGCCTCAACGTCGTCCGTACTGCGAACGAACTGATGCCGACGCTCCGGAACGAGATCGACGAAACGGTCATGCTGCTCATCTGGGGACGTTCAGGCCCCATCGTCTACGGGTTCGAGGAGAGCTCCCGGCCGGTTTTCATGAATGTCCGGGTCGGCTCCATCCTTCCGATGCTGACGACGGCCGCGGGCCTTCTGTTCGCCGCCTACCTGTCGGAGGATCAGACGCGCGAAATTGTCGAGGCGGAACGCGCAAAGGTCGCGGCCGGAGGGAACACGCGGCCGAGCGCGGCGGACTGGGCGACGCGCGTGGAGCAGGTGCGCCAGACCGGGCTGGCGCGCAGTGTCGGCGAGTTCCTGCCGGGCGTGAATGCGGTGGCCGCCCCGATATTCGACCACAAGGGCCGGATCGCCGCCGTCATCGGAGCGCTTGGCCGGAGCGAGGAGATCGACGTCGATCTCGATGGTGACGTGGCTGCCGCCGTCCGGCGTATCGCGCGCGAGGCCTCCTGGCGTCTCGGCTATCTCGAAGACGGGGCCGACATTCCGCTTTCGTCCGCCGTGGACTGAAGAGGAGACCGCCCCCTCTCGCAGGGGCGAATATCCAGGATCCGGAAGCGCCAACGCGCCGATTCCGAATTGTAATACCAATTCAATATTGTAAGATATATCGACTACGAGACCGCAAGACGGCCGCACCAGGCCGCCACGATCAGAACGGTCGGCGGGCCCACCCTCCGGGGGCGGATGCCGGACAAGATAGGGAGGCGAACATGCAACTCACGGAAGAACTGGCCCGTGAGCAGGAATTTCTCAGCGTGAAGTCACGGGAACTCAACCTGGTCCAATTCTGGAGCGACCGGGAAGAGATCGAGAATCTCAAGCCGCGGCCCGTGCCGGTCCCTCATATATGGCACTGGCGGGACATGCGGCCCCAACTCGACTGGGCAGGAAAAGTCCTGGGCGTGGACGACGCGGAGCGCCGCGCACTGCTGTTTGCCAACCCCGGTCTGGGCGGCAAATACCATGCCACTCAGACGTTGCTGGGCGCCTATTCGCTCTACAATCCCGGCGAGACCGCCCCAATCCATCGCCATACGCCCTGTGCGAGCCGCTTCGCCATCTCGGGGGATGGCGGCTACACAACGGTGAACGGCGAAAAATGCCTAATGAGCCGGGGCGATCTTATCCTCACGCCGGCGGGCCTCTGGCACGATCACGGCAACGAAGGCACCGACCCGCTCATCTGGATGGATGTGCTCGACCTGCCCTATGTGGAAAGCGTCAACTGCTCCTATTTCGAGTTCGACTATTACGAGGAGCCCGAACAGTCCAACTCCGGCGACCGCGTCAAGAAGACGACCCAGACGGTCCGGTATCAGCCCGGCTATTCCGAGCAGATCTATGCCCGCGGGGGCATCGTCCCCCTGTTTGGCGACGACAATCGCGGACAGGGCAAGCACTCGCCCAAATACCACTACCGCTGGGAGACGACCCGCGAGGCCCTGTTCGGCATGAAGGAGCATCCGGGGAGCCCCTATGAGGGCATCATGGTCGAATATTGCGACCCCACCACCGGCAAGCCGGTCATGCCGAATATGTCGTTCCGGGTCCAGCTCCTGCGCGGCGGCGAAACCACGCTGCCCTGCCGGGACACGACCAGCGCCATCTACTGTTGCATCGAAGGCAGCGGCTATACCCAGGTCGGCGATGTCCGCCTCGAATGGGAGGAGAACGACGTCTTCGTCGTTCCGAACTGGATGTGGCGGCACCATGTGAACGGATCGCCCGATCGCGAGGCCGTCCTCTACTCGGTCAGCGACCTGCCGATCATCAAGCGGGGCGGCTTGTTCCGCCAGCAGGCTCAGACCGAAGACGGCGATGTGATCGACCTCGCCACCTTCTGAGCCAGCCGCGGGACGCGACAAGCGCGACGAGATCTGGTCAGCCCGGGCGGCGGTGCGGCATGGATGAACGGCCAGCCAGGCCTCGTCTTCAACCTGTACTGCCATCCATATGTTCGCCTGACGTATCCTCTGGATCTCGCGGCCCCGCGACGCGCGATTCCATGTCGGCATTCTTCCAGTTCCGCAGTTCCGCGGCATAAGGCGGCGGCGATTCGTAGCAGGCGTTCTCATCGGTTCGCACCTGGACCAGTGCCGGGACGCCTGCGGCGAAAGCATCCCGGATTGCCGGCACGAGATCGTCAATCCGATCGACGCTGATACCCCAGCCGCCCATCGCGCGCGCTACCGTGGCGAGGTCGACCGCGCCGAGGCGCACCTGAATTTCGTGGCCGATATGGTTCACATGCTGCGCCATCTCGGCACCCAATGCCCGGTCGTCGTTGACGATGACGACAATGGGCAGTGCGTGACGGACTGCGGTTTCGAATTCCATCAGGTGGTAGCCGAGAGCGCCGTCACCGGTAATCAGGCAGACCGGCCGATCCCGCCCCGCCGCAAGCTGTGCCCCGACCGCGAGCCCAAGCCCCGACCCGAGGTGCGCGAAGTTCGCCGCATAGACGAACCCCGTCGACCGTTTTTCGAAGAAGACATTCTGGTGCAGCATCGTCAGGCCGCCATCGACGACGAGGATCGCGTCGTCCGGGACCGCGGACCGGGCCTCAACCATGAGGCGGCCGGGATGGATCGGTTCGCCGGTGGGCAGGTCCGAGATCAGGCGCGCCCGCTCCGCCTCGTACGCAGCCCGCCATTCTCCGAGGTTGACGGATGGCGTCAGCCCGTCTGTCGGGAGAGCGGCCAGCAGCTGGCCAAGCACGGCATTGAGGTCCCCGATCACCGCCAGGTCTATCGGCCGGTTAATGCCGACAGCCTCCGTGTCCACATCGACGACGATCCACTTCCGTCCCGCATCGTTCACCGCAAATCGGCCCAGCCGGCCGTAGTAGAACGTTTCCGGGAGGCAGCTGCCCACGGAAACCACGAGATCCGAAGCTGCGATGGCCGCCGCCCCCGCCTCGCTGAGCAGCCCGAGAACCTGCTGATCGTTCTCCGGCAACGCACCAGACCCTCCGAGGGTTGTCAGGACCGGGCAAGCGAGCCGGTGGGCGAGTTGCCGGAACCGCTCTTGCGCTCCGGCGGGATGAATGCCCTCCCCGCCGACCAGAAGCGGCGCCCGCGCCGCCGCAATCATGTCTGCCGCCGCCTTCACGGTCGCGTCGGGGGCCGGTCCCGGTAGCACGCGATAGCGTTCCGGCGGCACCAATGGCCCGAAGTCATGAGTGCGTTCGTTCAATTCCAGATCGTATTCGATATAGACAGGGCCCGGCGTACCCGAGAGGGCATGCCGGAATGCCGCCTGCACGACTTCGTCGAGGTAGGCGAGGTCGTCGATCCTGCCGGCATATTTGCAGAACTGGGCGAATACCGGCTGCAGCGGTGCGAACAGCCAGCGCCCCCGACGCTCGGCTGCATGGACCGGTCCCTGCCGGCTGGCGCCCAGGATGATAACCGGCGTCTGCTCCGCAGCCGCGGCAATCGCCGCCGGCAGCAGGTTTGCAGCACCCGGGCCGGTGGCACCTATCGCCACCTGCGGCTTGCCGGAACAGCAGTAGTGGCCCATGGCCATGAAGACGCCGGATGCTTCGTGCCGCGGCCCGACGACGGCCAAACCGGCACGCTCCGCGTGCATCTGAATGTCCTTCATCGACAGGTCTCCCTGCGAGAAGATGGCCTCGACCCCCTCCTGGCGCAGCAGGGCGACGAGCCGTTCGCCGAAACTCATCACGGCCATGGAACGTCAGACTTTCAGTTTGGGTTCGGCCAGGACCCGCCGCTTTCCGGCAAACGGCAGCGCGAGCGCGGCCAACACGAAGAGGCCGGTGACGAGCTTGAGGTCGGACGGATGCACGCCGGCGGCCAGGCCGACGGAGATTGCCTGGTAATAGACAAGGGAGCCGACAAATGGGGCGGCAACCTGTCGAACGACGCTCGCGCGGCCGATCAGGGCTTCACCGATGATGAGCGCGGCCAGCCCGTTGATGAGGATCCCGAAGCCCATCCCGACATCGGCATATCCCTGTATCTGGGCAACAGCGGCGCCGGAGAAAGCGCTAAAGGCGTTCGCCGCACCGACGCCGACAATTGTATAGCGCCAGACATTCACGCCCGCCGACCGGACGACCACATCGTTCGCGCCCAACGCCCGAACGGCCAGTCCGACCTCCGTCCGCAGGAACCAGATGAGTAACAGGATGCTCGCCAGCGCCGCGACGGCCCAGCCGACCAGCCCGAACATGCCGAGCCCGAA
>CAYGKX010000071.1:5659-12797 GCA_964350225.1 uncultured Rhodospirillaceae bacterium
GGTCGCGATCTGCAGCGTCACCGACTGTGTAAACCCCGCGGCAATGCTGTCGAACAGGTTCGGGTGGGCGAAGAGCGGTGTATTCGACTTGCCCATGACGCGCAAGTTGACGCTCCAGAGCATCGTGATCATCAGGATGCCGGCGAGCAGCGTGTTGATCCGGAACTTCAGGTGAATGAAGGCTGTCGCGCACCCCGCCAGAAAGCCCCCGAAGACCGCCAACAAGGTCGCCAGCACCGGCGGTACGCCGACGACGAGCAGCGCGGCGCAGAGACAGGCGCCGAGTGGAAACGCCCCCTCGCAGGTCAGGTCCGGAAAGCTCAGCAACCTGAAGGGGATCATGATGCCCAGCGCGACAAAGCCATAGAGCAGGCTTTGCGCGACTGTGATCGGCACGAGGTTCCAGAAACTGCCGAGGAATTCGATCATTTCAGGCGCTCAGCAGAAGCTCGTCGTTGGCGATATGGAACTGCTGGACCAGCTTCTCGACGCTCAGGGCCGATTTCTCCGCGCCGGCTGCCTCGAACAGCACCTTGCCCTCGTGCAACATGATCAGGCGAGAGCCGGTATCGATCGCGTGTTTCATGTTGTGGGTGACCATCAAGGTGGTGATCCGGTCGCGCTCCACGACGTTCACCGTCGCATCCATCACCGCCTCCGCCGTCCGGGGATCCAGCGCGGCACAATGCTCGTCGAGGATGAGAAGGCGCGGCGTCACCATCACAGCCATGATCAGCGACAGCGCCTGCCGCTGTCCGCCCGACAGCAGATCGACCTGTGTCGAAAGCCGATCTTCGAGGCCGAGGCCCAAGGGGGCGATTGCATCGGCGAAACGCACCCTGTCCTTTCGCGAGAAAGCCGGCCGCAGGCGCCGCCCCTCGCCGCGGCGCAGGGTCAGGGCCAGGTTTTCTTCAACCGTCAGCCCGGGCGCCGTGCCGCGTGCCGGATCCTGAAACACTCGGCCGATATGACGGCTCCGCCTGTGCGCTGGCTCGAGCGTTACCGGTTTGCCGTCGATTTCGATCGTCCCGGTATCCGGCACGAAATCGCCGGCCAGCAGATTCAGAAGTGTACTCTTGCCCGCCCCGTTGCTTCCGATGACGACTGCGAAGTCACCCTGAGCGAGTTCGAGCGAGACGCCGCGCCGGGTCAACGGATGGTACAGATGTCGCAGTTCTTCAGAGAGGCCGGAAGGGACACTTTCTGCGCATCGAGCACCTTCTTGCTGATCACGATCGAATGGTCTTCCGGCGTCGGTACGGTCGGTTTGATCTGGCCGACTGGCGTGCCCTTGAAAATCTTCTCGATGATCCCCGCTGCGCTATAGCCGATCTTGGGCCAGTTCACAGAATAGGAGGCGATCATCTGGTCTTTCTCGACGGGCGCGGGCAGGCCATTGAAGGTCGGAATGCCCATGCGCATCGTAATCGCGCCGATCTGTGCCGTTGCCGGCTGGAACAGGTTCGACGGGATGATGTAGATCGCATCCACACCCTTGAGCTGCTGGAGCCGCTGCGGCAGATCGTTGACGTTGTCGACGCCGACCTTCTTGAGCGTCATGCCGTATTTCGGCACGGCCTTCTCCAGTCGCTCGCGCAGCGCGTTGTCAGCGTCGTCCCCCGGATTGTATGGCAGCCCGATAACCTTGGCGTTTGGCAGAAGCTGCTTGATGAAGCGCACCGTCCCGTCCATGTCGACCAGGTTCGACGCTCCGGTCATGTTCCCATCGGCCTTGTCCCAGGACGGAATGACCCCGGCGACGACCGGATCCTGGACGGCGGCGAAAACCACGGGGATCGACTTGATCGCCCGCTTCGCCGTCTGGGTGACGGGCGTCGTGATTGTCACCACGACATCGGGCTTCCGGGACGCGACTTTCTGCAACATCTGCGGGATGAGGTTCCGCTCCCAGTTCACGTGATCGAATGTGTAGCGCACATCGTAGCCCCGTTTCTTCATCGACTCCTTGAGGCCGTCGATCACGAGTTGCAGCGCCGGATGCTCGCCAAAACTCGCGATCGCGATGTATTTCTGCTCGGCATGTGCAGCGGTTGTCATTCCGAACGAAACCGCGGCGGCCAGTAACAGACGCTTCATGGTGCCTCCTCGACAAAAGATACAATGCTGTATGATGGCAGACAGGTGTCACTCCAGCCCGGGCGGCCCGTCCACATCGATTCCGGTCAAAATGCTACGGGCTGCCCCGCGCCGCGACAACAGCCCTTTGCGAGCGCTGGACGCATGGCTGACCGCTGATTGGGCACCATCTAAAGACCGCCGTCCGGAAGGCTCGCCGGAATGGACGGCCGGAAGCGGTGCCCGGCCCGATACCGTGCCCGAGCCCAGATGGATGAGGCGGACGACGTGGCGGCGATGGCATAGGCCCCAGAGAGGCGAGAGCGTGGCGACGGCCGACGGCGTGGGTGGTGACAGCTGTCAGCAGCCGGTATTCGGCGCGGCCTCCCCAGCCAATCCGACACCGAGATAGGCCGCCCGCAGGCGCTCGTCGGCAAGGAGTTCCCGGCTGGGGCCCTGCGCGACGACCCGGCCGCTGTCCAGCACATAGCCGCGGTCGGCCATCTGGAGGACGGCGAGCGCATTCTGGTCGGCCATCAGAACAGTAATGCCCCGCTCTCGCAGCTTCGAGAGCGAGTTGAGCATTTCGCGGACAAGCATCGGTGCGAGACCAAGAGAAGGTTCGTCACAGAGCAGGAGGCGAGGCTGACCCATGAGGGCGCGGCCGATCGCGAGCATCTGCGCCTCCCCGCCAGAGAGAGACCCCGCACTTTGTTTCTGACGTTCCCTGAGGCGCGGAAACACGTCGAAAACATTCTGCAAGTCCGCGTCGAGAGTCTTTGGTACGGTCAGGCCAATACGCGCATAAGCCCCAAGGATGAGGTTCTCGCGAACCGTCATGTCGGCGAACAGTTGCCGCCCCTCTGGGATGGTGCCGAGCCCTCTTCTGATCCGCTGCGAGGCCTTGAGCTTGCCGATGCGTTTCCCGAAAAGCGAAATTGTCCCTCTCGACGGCGCATGAACGCCGGCAATTGTCTTCAGCAGGGTACTCTTGCCCGCGCCGTTCGGTCCCAGAATGGCGACAAACTCGCCGTCCGCCACATCCACGTCGATGGCGTCGAGGACCGGGAGTTTTCCGTAACCGGCGTGCAGATCGCGAATTTCAAGCATCAGGCAACACCGAGATAGGCTTCGATGACGGCCGGGTCCTGCGCCACTTCATGCGGCAGTCCGTCGGCGATCTGTTTCCCGAAGTCGAGCACCACCAGCCGCTCGACAAGTCCCATGACCAGCCCCATGTCGTGGTCGACGACCAGCAGAGCGCAGTGCGTCTCGGCCGCGATCTCGCGCAGCACGTTCGACAGCCGCTCCTTCTCGACGGAATTCAGGCCGGCGCCGGGCTCGTCGAGGAGGACGATCTGCGGATCGGCCGCCATCGCGCGCGCCACCTCCGCCACCCGCTGCAGGCCGAGCGGCAAGGCCGTCGCCACCGCGTCGGCATAATCCGCAAGGCCCAGGCGTTCCATCCAGAACTCGGCCCGCTCGGCCGCCAAACGCTCCAGCCGGGCATGGTTCGGCAAACGCAGCATCGCGGAAATCATGCCGCAGCGGCCCGCGCTGTAAGCGCCCATCATGATGTTCTCGCGAAGCGACAGTTCGCCGAACAGCCGGACATTCTGGAAGGTCCGGAGGACGCCCATGGCGCAGGCGCGTTCGGGCGTGAAGGGCGTGACGGTCTTGCCCCCGATAAGGACCTCTCCGGAGGTCGGAACGATGACCCCGGAGATGCAGTTGAACGTCGTCGTCTTGCCCGCGCCATTCGGACCGATCAGGCCGACGATTTCCCCCGGACGGACATCGAACGAAACGGTGTCGACCGCGGTAAGGCCGCCGAACCGCACGGTCAGGTTCCTGACCTGCAGCACCGGTTCGCGTCCGGCCCCCGCGGCATCCTCGACAGTCCGGCTCATGTCTGCGCCACCTCTCTGCTGTCGCGCGGTCTGAGCCGGCTGCGCAGCAATTCGGCAATCCGCCTGCTGCCGCCGTTCGCCTGCACGATGATCACACCGACGAGCAGCACGCCGAAGATCAGGAGCTGCAAACCGGCGGCCGCCTGCGTCTGCGTGTCGCCAACAACCGCAGTAATCAGCGAGGGGAAGGCGAGTACGATCGCGGCACCGATATAGCTGCCGTAAATCGCGAGGAACCCGCCCAGCGTCAGCGCGACGATCTGGAAGATGCTGGTCTCGAAGCCGAAGGGCAGCGGGTTCGCAATGCCGAGATAATGGACATAAAGGCTTCCCGCGAGGCTTGCGCAAGCCGCGGCGAATACGAAGCTGCCCATCTTCAGCCACACCACATTGGCCCCGCAGGCTCGGGCAGCAAGCTCGTCCGAGCGAATGGCCAGGAGCGCCCGGCCGACACGCGAGCGGGTGATGCTCAATGCAGCGATCAGGGTCAGTAGCGAGGCAACGAGGATGACGTAGAAGACCTGATCGTCCGTGAAGAAGGTGACCCCGAAGATGTTGAATGGCGCGATCCCTGGCAGTCCGTTTGGACCTCCCGTAATGCCCTGCAACTCGCGCGCCAGGGTCTGGAAGATCATGAGCAGGCTGAGGCTCGCCATCGCCAGGTAGTAGCCTCGGAGCCGGAAGATGAAGCGTCCGATCAGGAGGGCGAGGAGGCCGGCGAAGACCATGCCGAAGGCCAGGGCCGCGATGGGCGGCCAGCCGGCCTTCAGGGTCAGGTACCCGCTGGAGTAGGCGCCGACCATCATGAACGTCCCCTGCCCCAGCGAAATCTGCCCGGCGAAGCCGGTCAGGAGAACGAGGCCGATCACGACGATCGCCGTGATCCCGGCGAAGATCGCGCTCGTCTTCCAGGCGCCCGTGAGGACCGCGCTCATCGCGAGCAAAATGACAACCGTGATCGCAAGGCGGAGAAGGTCGGGACGGCCGAGGCGCGTCGGCATCAGGCCGGCGGAAAGGGCCTCTTCCTGATGGTCGTCGACCGCGCCGCGCGTCCGTTTTCCAAGCAGGCCCTGTGGCCGCACGATAAGGACGACGAGCAAGAGGCCGTAGGAAATCGCTTCGGTATAGGCCGACGAAACGAGGCCTGACGCCAGGCTCTCGATCAGACCGAAAATCAGGCCCCCGGCGATTGGCCCGAATGTCGTCCCGAAACCGCCAAGCGCGGCAGCGGTAAAGCCTTTCAGCCCAAGGGCGACGCCGATGTCGACCTGAGCGAAGGCGATCGGCGCCCAGACGGCGCCGCCCAGGCCGCCAAGCAGGCCCGCCGCCATAAAGGAATAGGCGCCGAGCCGCTTGTGATTGATGCCGACGAATGCGGCGCCGAGCGGGTTCGACGCGCCGGCCCGGAGTGCGAGCCCCAGCACGGTGCGCTGGAAGAACACCCACATCAGGCCGGTGACGACGACGAGGGTTCCGATCAGCCACAGGGCTTGCGGCAGGATCGTGACGCCGAAGACGTTCAGCGGCGTCCCCCCGGTGAAGGCCGGCACGGAAATCGGATCCGATCCCCACCCCCAGATCACCGCGCCATGGATCAGGATCGAGAAGCCGATCGTCATAATGATGAGCTGCGCCATGTTCGCGCGCTCCGCCCGCTGGATGGCGAAGACGTGCAAGGCTCCGCCCAGGAGGCCGCATGACAGGACGGCCAACGGGACGGCGAGAATCAGCGGGACCTCTCCGGCGACGAGTATTCCTGTCAGCACGGCCCCCAGCATCGCAAAGTCGCCCTGGGCGAAATTGATGATGCCGGTACTACGGCTGATCAGTGAGAAGCCCAGGCCAACGAAGGCATATAGCGCTCCGTTGGCCAGGCCGGACACAACGATTTGGCCGAGACTGACGAGGTCCAAGGTCGGATTCCGTTGCTGGGGCTACGTGCCGTATCTGACGCTATTTCGCCACGACCCAGCGATTGTCGCGGAACCGGACCAGGGTCATGCCCGCCTGCAGGCTAGGTCCATGATTGGTCGGAGTGAAAGTCCATATCCCCTGGATACCGGGCACATTCGAGAGCTTTTCGAGAGCGTCCGTCAGCGCCACCGGATCGAGCGCCTTGGCGCCAATCGACTTGCCGGCCCGCTGTGCCAGCAGGATGCCGTCGACCAACCAGGGCGACAGCGAACTGGGTTCCTTGCCGTCATACATTTTCGCGAAGGCGGCGCGGAATCGCATGATGGAATCGTGCAACGGGTCGTCCTTCGGCAGATCCGCAAGCACGACCTTCGACGCCGGGAAGACAATGCTGTCGACCGAGTCGCCTGCGAGCTTGACGAAGCCCCGGTTCTGCAGGTTCGACCCGACCATGATCGGCACGTTCATACCGAGTTGCTTCATGGTCTTGACGATCAGTGCGCCTGCGGGGGGCGTAATGGCGATGTTCAGAACGGCATCCGGCTTGGCCGCCCGCATGCGCGTGACCTGCGCCGTGACGTTTGTATCGGTCGGCGCATATAGCTCCGTCCCGATCACCTCGATGCCCGCCTTGGTGACCGCTCCGGCGAAGATCTTGCCGATGATCTGGCCCAGCGGCCCGTTGTCGTGGATCACATAGACCCGGTTCTTCTTGTGCTGCTTCAGGTACTCGACGATCAGCGGGATCTGGTCGCCCAGGCCCTGGATGCCCTTGAAGCTGTATTTCTTCACCGGCGCGTAGGTGCGCGGCGAGGAGGCGATGGCGAAGAGCGGGATCTTGGCCGCCATCACTGTCGGCAGGATTGCGAGGGTCTGGGGCGAACTGCCCGTGCCGACCATCAGGTTGACCTTGTCCTGGAAAGCCAGCCGGCGCGCGCAGATGACCGCCTGCTGCTCCGAAGACTTCACGTCGCAGATCACAAGCCTGACCTTGGCGCCGCCGACGCCACCCGTGCTGTTCACCATTTCGACGCCGGCCTTCGCCCCTTCGAGGGTGACCTTGCCGAGCACACCGCTGGGGCCCGTCAACGACATGATGAAACCGACCTTGAACTCCGCGCTCGCGGCCGGTGCGGCCGACGCGGCGCCAAGCGCGAGGGCGCCGACGACGGCGATGCCGATCTGCTTCACACGCCGCCCGATGGGGGCAATAGCGTTCTCACATGCTAGGGTCTTGG
>CAYGKX010000071.1:12807-13160 GCA_964350225.1 uncultured Rhodospirillaceae bacterium
ACATTTTCCTCTCCTGGAGCTTCTGAGCCGCGCTTCGACGCGAAGCAGTCTTCGATCGTCGGGCGTGGCAGCCTGGGTCGGGTTATCGTTCTTCCGGGAGCGCTCTTTCACCGCCGACAACGGCAGGCACCCTTCCTGACCGACTGTTCGTTCAGGAATTCAATTCCACTATGATTGGAGAAGTCGTGTCAAGTGCCCAATCTCGCAAAAGTGCTAAATTTCAAAGAAATAGATTGGCCGTAGCCCGTGAAAATCGTCCCGAAATCCGGAATGTATAATTCCTTCATCATAGGGATATGAATAGACTCAAGAAATTTAATCGAGAACTGCGATTCTCACAAATACAAGTGAAT
>CAYGKX010000072.1:0-1280 GCA_964350225.1 uncultured Rhodospirillaceae bacterium
TCCGGTTGGCGCCGGCGTTGGCACCAGTGGTATTCAGGTCGAGGAAGGTCGGGCCGTTACCGGACGACTGCGCCTCACCCGTGAATGGCGGCGGCAGGCCACGGCGGATCGGGTTCTCGATCGCCGCCTGCATGAAGAAGCCGCCACCGAAGTGGTGGGTGTAGCGAACCTGGGTCTGACGCACGAAGATACCCGAAATGGCACCGCCAAAGTCGAGCGTCTCGGCACCGGCCCAGACCGGCATCCAGGTCGACCAGGTCTGACCGGCAAGGACCGGACCCAGGCTACCGTAGGCGTGACGCAGCCGGAATTCCGGAGCGACGTTGATGCCGTTGACGTCGAGGCCGAAGAAGTCACCCTCGAAGTGGGTGGCCAGCTCGCCCCAGTCGGTCGGCGTCCAGGTGCGGATGTAGAACCGCGACTGGCGCGCATGGAACTGCCACGCACCGCCATTCGTGCGGTTGCTGCCCGCGTTGTTGCCGTTCAGGAAACCCTGACCGGTGGTCAGGCCACCGCGGGCACCGAGGTCCCACAGCAGGTCGGCCTTGACGTAACCGCCGATCGAGATCGACGTGTTCGTGCCAGGCAGTTTCCAGGAGCGCGGCTTGTCGCCGGCTTCGACCGCGGCCGCCGCGGCAACACGGCGCTTCTTCGCCGACTTGTCCGCTTCGATCTTCGCGATCTTCTCCTGCATGACTTGGATCTGCTTGCGCATATCCGAGATTTCGTCCGCCGAAGCCGGCGACGCTGCAGCCATCAGAACGACGGCAGCCCCCGAGCCCAGCAGAGCGGTCTTCAAACGAGACGCGTTCATGGAACCTCCTCTCCATTCTCCGAATTTGGTGATCACCCAAATTCATCGACGCGCATTGCACGCGTCGACCCATCGGTTATCCCGGCTCAACCCCCTTGAATCAAGGCGGGATTGCGGCATCTGTTCATTTTTTCGTCACACTGTGACCGATCCGACACACAACTGTGGCCTGGAAAGTGGATCGAAATGAATTGCCAAATGTTAGCGGGGCGGGGTTTCAACCGGGTTAAGGACTCGCAAGTGTAATATGGGCATTAGCGGCCGCAAGCGCTTTGGGCCTGGCCTGCGGTTCGCCGGTCCCGGCCCGTTTGGCAGGGCGACGGCGGCGATGAAAGAAGGGGCCGCCCCTGTTTCGGGCGGCCCCACATGCGAACCCCGTCGACGGCCCGGTTCGCCTCGTTCCCGGCCCTTTCGGGACGCGGGATCAGAAGATGTACTGGAAGGCGATGTGGATCCGGTTGCCGGT
>CAYGKX010000072.1:1290-8287 GCA_964350225.1 uncultured Rhodospirillaceae bacterium
TTCTGCTGGCACCACGAATATTCGATACCGATATTCACCTGCGGAACCGGGCTCCAGATCAGGTTGACGAAGGTCTGCTGGATCGATTCCGTCTGCTGGGCGATCGCATTCGCGTTGATGCCCGAGGGCAGGGAACTGTTCAGGTCGACCTTGAGATAGGACCACATCGCCGTCGAGCGGAGCGTGTCCGTCCAGCGATACTGGCCCCAGACGTAGCCGCCCCAGATCATGACCGGATCGAGATCGCCCTGGCCGTCCGCGGTTGGCCGGATGACGGCGTCGGGCGACGAGCCGTTCAGGTAGGAATAGACCCCCCTGCCGACCACCCCCTGAAAGCCGGCACGGATCTTCTTGGTGATCCGGAAGGCGCCGGCGACGGCCACGCCCCAGCCAAAGGCCGAATCCGCACCGCCGATGCCGTCGCAGCCGACGGCCGCGCTGGCGCCGCCGCAGCCGCTGTCATAGTTCAGTTGGCGGAACAGGCCGCCGACCCAGATCCGGCCGCGCGGCATGTTGTAGTAGGCCGCGAGGACGAAGTCCGGGATCCTGTTGGCGCCCAGCGAGCCGTTGCCGCCGCCGGTCACCCCGTTGATGAAGGTGGGGCCGTTGCCCGAACCCTGGGCTTCCCCGCCGAAAGGCGGTGGCAGACCGCGGCGGATCGGGTTCTCGACCGAGACGTCCATGAAGAACCCGCCGCCGAAATGGTGGGTATACCGGACCTGGGTCTGGCGAACGAAGATGGCCGAAGCCGCGCCGCCGAAGTCCAGCGTCTCGGCGCCCGCCCAGACGGGCATCCAGGTCGTCCAGGTCTGGCCGGCCAGCACAGGACCGAGGCTGCCATAGGCGTGGCGCAGGCGAAATTCCGGAGCGACGTTCACGGTGTTGACGTCGAGGCCGTAGAAATCGCCCTCGAAATGCGTTGCGAGCTCACCCCAGTCGGTTGGCGTCCAGGTACGGATCCAGAAACGCGATTCCCGCGCGTGGAACTGCCAGGCGCCGCCATTGGTCGCGTTGTTGCCCGGGTTGTTGCCGTTCCGGTAGCCAGGCCCCGTTGTCAGACCGGTTCGGGAACCGAGGTCCCACAACAGGTCCGCTTTCACATAACCGCCGATCGCGATCGACGTATTGGTGCCGGGCAGTTTCCAGGACCGCGGCTTGTCGCCGGCCTCGACCGCTGCCGCGGCCGCCACGCGCCGCCGCTGCTCCGCCTTGTCGGCCTCGAGCTTGGCGATCTTCTCCTGCATGACCTGGATCTGCTGGCGCAGATCCGTGATGTCGTCCGCCAGTGCGGGACCGGCAACGGCCATGCCCGCTACGGCAGCCGCCGACCCCATCAGGACGGTTTTGAGACGAGACGGTTTCATTGAACCTCCTCCAGAAAACGAATACTTATTCCCCAAGTATTCGCGAGCCGCACGCTGCGACCCCGAATCCCTTATAAGGCGGGCTTTATGACTGGAAAATAGGGATTTTTCGCATAGTCACACAATCGCATCGCGCTGTATCAAAATTGCAACATATCAGCATTTAATATTTCTATTTCCAAAATAATTATCCGACAAGTATTTCAATATATCGAGGATTTCGCGCCACGAAATAAAAAATCAAACTCGTTCAAGAAAATGTGAGGCCGATGATTTGAATGGAAATAGTGCCCGCCGAAACGGCCAATCGGAGTGCATTCGATTGTCCGGCGCGCTATATGGACGGCCATAGCCCGCTTGGAGTGTTTCCTGAATGACCGTGCTCGTGACCGGCGCCGCCGGATTTATTGGAATGCATACCTGTCTCGCCCTTCTGGACCGGGGCGAGAGGGTCATCGGCGTCGACAACCTCAACGCCTATTACGACCCGGCGCTGAAAGCCGCGCGCCTCGACCGGCTGCGGGCGGAAGCGGGCTTCACTTTCTTCAAGGCGGACGTGGCGGACAGCGAGGCGATGCGCGCGCTGATCGCCGGGTCCCACGATGTCGACCGGGTGATCCACCTCGCGGCCCAGGCCGGCGTCCGCTATTCGCTGGACCATCCTTTCGAGTATCTGAAGGCGAATGTGGACGGCCAGCTCTCGATCCTCGAGGCCTGCCGGGCGAACGGCGAGATAACCCATCTCGTCTATGCCTCCTCCTCCTCGGTCTATGGCGCCAACACCAAGGTGCCCTTCTCCATCGACGACCGGGTCGACCGGCCGGTCTCGCTCTACGCCGCGACCAAGCGGTCGGGCGAACTGATCGCCCACTGCTACAGCCACCTGTTCCGGGTACCTGCGACCGGCCTGCGCTTCTTCACCGTCTACGGACCCTGGGGCCGGCCGGACATGTCGGCCTTCCTCTTCACGAAGGCGATCTTCGAGGGAAAGCCCATCCGCGTCTTCAACAATGGCGAGATGTGGCGGGACTTCACCTATATCGACGACATCGTCGCCGGCGTGCTCGCGGCGCTCGACCGCCCGCCGGCCGAAGGGGAAGACGACGGAACCGCACCGCCGCAACGGGTCTTCAACCTGGGCAATCACCGGTCGGAAAAGCTCCTCGACTTCATCGCGGCGATCGAGGCGGCCTGCGGGCGGGAGGCGGAGAAGATCTTCGAGCCGATGCAGCCCGGCGACGTCGAACGCACCTATGCCGATATCGAGGCGAGCCGGCGCGAACTCGGCTTCGAGCCGCATACGACCATCGACGAAGGCATCCCGCGCTTCGCCGACTGGTTTCGCGACTATCACGGCGTGTGACGGCCAGGGCGTCGTTTTCCCCGGCCCGTGCCGCGGGTGGTCCGTCCGGGCGTGACCGCCTATATCGCCTATGACCGATCCATGAGGCCGAGATGACACGTTACCTACGCGACAAGACCGCCGATGCCGGCGCCCGTTCCGGCGCGCCCAAGCCGCCCGTATGGGACCTGACCGACCTCTATGGCGGGCCGGACGACCCGGCGCTGGAGCGGGACCTCAAGACGGCCGAGGAACGCGCGCGGGCCTTTCGGGACAAACACGCGGGAAAGCTCGGCGACCTCGACGGCGACGGCCTGGCGGCGGCCATCGCGGAATATGAAGCGATTTGGGAACTGATGGGGCGGGCCAGTTCCTACGCCCAGTTGCTGCACGCCGCGCGGACGTCCGACCCGGAGGTGGGACGCTTTTATCAAGGGGTGTCGGAACGCCTGAACAACGTCTCCGCGGGGCTTCTCTTCCTGACCATCGAGATCAACGCGCTGCCGGAAGAGCGGATGGACGCGCTTCTGGCCGGGTCCGACGCCTTGCGCGCCTACGCGCCGTGGTTGCGCGACCAGCGCATTCTGCGCCCGCACCTTCTGTCCGACGAGATGGAACGGCAGATGCACGAGCGGGATGTGACGGCGCGCGGTGCCTGGGTGCGGCTTTTCGACGAGACCATCGCCGCACTGCGCTTCGACGTCGACGGCAAGACCATGACGGAGACCGAAACCCTCAACCTCCTCTCCGACCCCGACCGGGCGACGCGGGAGCGGGCGGGCAAGGCCCTGTCGAAGACCTTCGGCGAGAATGTCCGCCTCTTCGCCCACATCACGAACACGCTGGCCAAGGACAAGTCGATCGAGGATCGCTGGCGGTCCTATGACAAGCCGGTCTCGGCCCAGAACCTGCGCAACCTGGTCGAGGACGAGGTGGTCGAGGCGCTGGTCGGCTCCGTCAAGGCGGCCTACCCGGAAATCTCCCATCGCTATTACGCGCTGAAGGCCCGCTGGCTGGGCCTCGACAAGCTGAAGTTCTGGGACCGGAACGCCCCTCTGCCGCACGCGGCAGAGCGGAACTTCGCCTGGCCGGAGGCGCGGCAGATCGTGCTCGACGCCTTCGGCGGCTTCGACCCGCGCCTCTCGGACATGGCCGACCTCTTCTTCGACAGGCAGTGGATCGACGCGGAGGCGCGGGAGGGCAAGGCCGGCGGCGCCTTCTCCCACCCGACTGTCCCCAGCGCCCACCCCTATGTCCTGATGAATTACCAGGGCAAACCGCGCGACGTGACCACCCTGGCCCACGAACTGGGCCACGGGGTGCATCAGGTACTGGCCAACCGGCAGGGCTATCTCAAGTCCCAGACGCCCCTGACCCTGGCAGAAACCGCCTCGGTCTTCGGCGAGATGCTGACCTTCCGAAGCCTGCTCGACCGGGAGACCGATCCGAAGCGCCGCCGCGCCATGCTGGCCGGGAAGGTGGAGGACATGCTGAACACGGTCGTCCGCCAGATCGCCTTCCACGAATTCGAGCGCCGCGTCCACGACGCCCGGCGGGACGGCGAGCTGCTGCCCGAGACGATCGGCGACATCTGGATGGAAACCCAAAGCGAGGCGCTGGGACCCGTCTTCGACCTGGACGACGACTACCGCGTCTTCTGGACCTATGTCCCGCACTTCCTGCACGTCCCGTTCTACGTCTACGCCTATGCCTTCGGCGACTGCCTGGTGAACGCCCTCTACCGGACCTACGAGACGGCGCCCGACGGCTTCGCCGACCGATATGTCGAGATGCTCGCCGCCGGCGGATCCCTGCGCCACCGGGAGCTACTGGCCCCCTTCGGCCTGGATGCGAGCGACCCGGCCTTCTGGGACTCCAGCCTGGACGTCATCCGCGGCTTCATCGGGGAGCTCGAGGCCGAAGGCTAGAGCATGGCGCGCGAGGACAACCGCTTCACGGGCCGGGTCGGCCGCTATGCGCGGGTGGGCCGCGCCGTCGGCGGCCTCGCCGCGCGGGTCGCCGGCGAGCGCTATCTCGGTATCGGCATCGACCGGGAGAAGCATGCCGCGGACCTGCGCGCCGCCCTGGGCGGGCTCAAGGGCCCGCTGATGAAGGTCGCGCAGATCCTGTCGACGATCCCGGATGCCCTGCCCAAGGAATATGCCCAGGAGCTGTCGGCCCTGCAGGCGGACGCGCCCTCGATGGGCTGGCCCTTCGTCAAGCGCCGGATGGCGGCAGAACTGGGCGCGGACTGGCGGTCGAAATTCGAAACCTTCGAGCCGGCGGCGGCCGCCGCCGCGTCCCTCGGCCAGGTCCATCGCGCGACCCTTCCCGGCGGCGCGACGGTCGCCTGCAAGCTGCAATATCCCAACATGGCCTCGACGGTGGAGGCCGACCTTCGTCAGCTTCGCCTGATCTTCCGCCTGTACGAGCGCTATGACAGCGCGGTTTCGACGGAGAACATCCTTGCGGAGATTTCAGCCCGGCTGAGGGAGGAACTCGATTACGCCCGCGAGGCGGCGAACATGCGCCTTTACCGCATCATGCTCGCCGAGGTGGGCGAGGTTCACGTGCCGGAAGTGGTGAGCGACCTCTCGACCGATCGGCTCCTCACCATGTCCTGGCTGGAGGGCCGGCCGATGATCGGGCTGGCGGAGGCCTCGACGGAAGCGCGCAACGCGGCGGCCATGGCCCTGTTCCGGGCCTGGTACGTGCCCTTCTATTACTACGGGGTCATCCATGGCGACCCGCATCTGGGCAACTACGCGACCCGGGCCGACGGCGGCCTGAACCTCCTGGATTTCGGCAGCATCCGGATCTTCCCGCCCCGGTTCGTCAAGGGGGTGATCGACCTTTATCACGCGCTGCGGGACGGCGACGAGGATCTCGCCGTGTCGGCCTATGAGGGCTGGGGCTTCCAGGGGCTGACACGCGAGACCATCGACGTTCTCAATATCTGGGCGCGCTTCGTTTACCGCCCGCTGATGGAGGACAGGGTCCAGCGTATCCAGGAATCCGAAAGCGGCCGCTATGGCGCGGAGGTCGCGGGCAAGGTTCACAAGGAGATCCGGCGGCTGGGCGGGATCACCCCGCCCAGGGAGTTCGTCCTGATGGACCGGGCCGCCATCGGTCTCGGGTCGGTTTTCCTGAGGCTGCGGGCGGAACTCAATTGGTACGAGGTGTTCCACGGCATGATCGAGGATTTCGACGTCGACCGTCTCGCCGCGCGCCAGGCCGAGGCCCTCGAAGCCTCGGGCGTTCCCGCGACGGACTGACGGTTTCGGCCGCCCGTGCCGCGCCACGGGAGGCCTCTGGGCACAATCCGGGTGGCCGTCGGCCAGGCCCGATGGGTGCAATGCACAATCGACCGTCGGTCGGGCTTCACAAAGCATTCGCGACCGGGCATATTCCCCGGCGTTTGGAGCCGTTCCAGTTTGCGGCGACGGCCGCCGCGACAACGACCATCTCGGGGACATTCATGAAGCTTGCAGTGCCAAAGGAGACGCGCGCCGGGGAGACCCGGGTCGCCATCTCGCCTGAGGCGATCAAGAAATTCACGGGCCTCGGGCTCGAGGTGGTGGTGGAAAGCGGCGCTGGCGAAACGGCGGCGATGCCCGACGACGTCCTGAAGGACGCCGGTGCCACGATCGCGCCTTCGGCCAAGGCCGCCCTCGGCGATGCCGACATCGTCCTCAAGGTACAGCGGCCGACCGCGGCCGAAGCGGCCCTCATGAAGAAGGGCGCGATGCTCGCCTGCATCCTGTCGCCCTATGCCGATGGTGATGCGACCCTGGCCTGCGCGAAGGCCGGCATCACAAGCTTCGCCATGGAGTTCATGCCGCGCATCACCCGCGCGCAGAGCATGGACGTCCTGTCGTCCCAGTCGAATCTCGCCGGCTATCGCGGCGTGATCGAGGCGACGGCCCACTTCCAGCGCGCTTTCCCGATGATGATGACCGCCGCGGGCACCGTTCCGGCGGCCAAGGTCTTCGTCATGGGCGCCGGCGTCGCCGGCCTCCAGGCCATCGCGACGGCCCGGCGCCTGGGGGCGGTCGTGTCGGCCACCGACGTCCGACGGGCCGCCGGCGAACAGGTGCAGAGCCTGGGCGCAAAGTTCATCATGATCGAGACGGCCGAGGACATGGAAACGGCCGGCGGCTACGCCAAGGAGCTCAGCGCCGAGGACCAGAAGCGCCAGGCGGAGCTCGTCGCCGACCACATCAAGGGGCAGGACGTCGTCGTCACGACGGCGCTGATCCCCGGCCGCCCGGCGCCGAAGCTGATCACCCGG
>CAYGKX010000072.1:8297-13083 GCA_964350225.1 uncultured Rhodospirillaceae bacterium
CGCGAAGATGATGAAAGACATGAAGCCCGGCTCGGTCATCATCGACCTCGCGGCCGAGGCCGGCGGCAACTGTGAAGTGACAGAACTGGACAAGGTCGTCGACCACAAGGGTGTCCTGGTGGTCGGCACGGGAAACCTCGCGGGACATGTCGCGGTCAGCGCCAGCCAGCTCTACGCCCGCAACCTCTTCAACTTCCTCTCCCCCTTCGCCGACAAGGACAAGGGAACGGTCGAGATCGACTGGGAGGACGAGCTGGTCAAGGGCACCCTGGTCACCAGGGACGGCGCCGTCGTGCACCCGAACCTCGAGGACCTGAAGGCCAAGGCCGGCGGCGCAACGCCCGCCGCCAAGAAGCCTGCCGAGAAAAAGCCACAGGCCGAAACGCCCAAGCCGGCGGAGACGACGGAGACCGCGAAACCGGCCGCCGCCACGCCCGAGCCGAGCTCGACGGACGACGAGGCGACCGTCATGCCGGCGCGGCCGGCGGCAAAGCCTGCCGCTGACGAAGAACCGCCCACCGAGGCACCGACGAAGAAACCCGAGGGGACCGACAAGCCATGACCCCGCAGGAAGCCGCGGCGAAAGCCGCCGAGCTGGCCGAGAAGATCAAGGCGCTCGCCGCCGAGATGTCGAAATACGCGGCCGAGGCCAAGACGATCACCGTCCCCACCACCGGCGACCATGGCGGTCTCGACCCCATCGTCATGGGGCTGACCGTCCTCGTCCTCGCCTGTTTCGTCGGCTACTACGTCGTCTGGAAGGTCACCCCGGCGCTGCACTCGCCGCTGATGGGCGTCACCAACGCTATCTCGAGTGTCATCGTCGTCGGCGCGCTGATCGCCGCGGGACCGGCCGATTTCAACTTCTCCAAGGTGATGGGCTTTCTGGCCATCGTGCTCGCCTCGGTGAATATCTTCGGCGGCTTTATCGTGACGCAGCGCATGCTGCAGATGTTCCAGAAGAAGAAGAAATAGGGGCCGCTGACCATGTCCGCCAATCTCTCGGCCCTGCTCTACCTCGTCGCGTCCATCTGCTTCATCATGGCGCTGCGCGGGCTGTCGTCGCCGGAAAGCGCGCGCCAGGGCAACATCTTCGGCATTGTCGGCATGGTTATCGCGGTGATCACCACCGTCGCCTCGCCCGACGTCGTCAGCTACATCTGGATCGTCATCGCCATCTTGATCGGCGGGTCGATCGGCACCTTCATCGCGCTGCGCATCCAGATGACGGCCCTGCCGCAGCTGGTCGCCGCCTTCCATTCTCTGGTCGGCCTGGCCGCCGTCCTGGTGGCGGCTGCCGCCCTCGGCAACCCGAATGCCTACGGCATCGGCACGGTCGACGGGGGCGTGAAGCTCGAAAGCCTGATCGAGATGGGCATCGGCACGTCGATCGGCGCCGTGACCTTCACCGGCTCGATCATCGCCTTCGGCAAGCTGCAGGGCGTCATCACGGGCAAGCCGCTGGTCTTCCCCTTCCAGCACTGGCTCAACCTGGCGCTGGGGATCCTCCTGATCCTCCTGATCGTCTGGTTCGCGGCGACGGGCAGCGGCTTCGCCTTCGCGCTCCTGACCCTGCTCGCGCTCGTCATCGGCGTCCTCCTGATCGTGCCCATCGGCGGCGCGGACATGCCGGTCGTCGTCTCGATGCTGAACTCCTATTCCGGCTGGGCCGCCTGCGGCATCGGCTTCACCCTGCACAACAACCTGCTCATCATTACGGGCGCCCTGGTCGGCGCCTCGGGCGCGATCCTCAGCTACATCATGTGCAAGGGGATGAACCGCTCGATCTTCAACGTGATCCTGGGCGGCTTCGGCACCGACGGCGGCGCGGCCGCGGCGGGCGAGGGCGGCGAGGAGCGGCCGGTCAAGTCCGGCAGCGCCGACGACGCGGCATTCATCATGGAGAACGCCTCCTCCGTCATCATCGTCCCGGGCTATGGCATGGCCGTCGCCCAGGCACAGCACGCCCTGCGCGAGATGGCCGACCTTCTCAAGGAGAAGGGCGTCGACATCAAGTACGCCATCCACCCGGTCGCGGGCCGGATGCCGGGCCACATGAACGTGCTGCTGGCCGAGGCCAACGTGCCCTATGACGAGGTCTTCGAGCTGGAGGACATCAACCGCGACTTCGGCTCGACCGACGTCGCCTTCGTCATCGGCGCGAACGACGTGACCAACCCGGCCGCCAAGACCGACCCGCAGAGCCCGATCTACGGCATGCCGATCCTGGACGTGGAAAAGGCCGGAACGGTCCTCTTCGTCAAGCGCTCGCTCGGCAGCGGCTATGCCGGCGTCGAGAACGAGCTCTTCTTCCGCGACAACACGATGATGCTCTTCGCCGACGCCAAGGCGATGTGCGAGGGGATCGTGAAGGCGCTGGATTAGGGACGGCCGAGAAGCCGCGCCGCACGGTTTATTCGCCAGCCACCGGTTTCGTTCGCCCCGGGCACGACCCGGGGTCTCCCTGAAGTTGCCCCGAACCCGTCAAAAGTCCCCGGCTCAACGCTTCGCTGCGGCCGGGGTGGCGGTGATGCTTGGGAAAACGGCGCAATCCGAAGGGGAAAGGCGGTAAAGATAGACTGCCGCAACCCTCTAAATTTGCAGTCCATTTTCTCAAGTGGACTGTTCCCGACATCCGATTCTCGTTGGAGCATGAAGAACTCCGCCCCATATCCCCGGCAACCACACTGTTCCGGCGAGCGGGCCGGGCGATCCCTAACGATCCGTTGACCGGGCGGGCCCTCCCCGCCACACTCCCTGGCTCGCCCTCGGGGCTCGCCCACGGGTCCCGACCCCGGGGCCCCAGGCACCCGAAACGCCGTCCGACCGTACTAACGCGCACCAACAATAACGCGTGAGGCTTCGCGGATGCTGGAATTCATGCTGTTGCCCCAGAACATCGCCTTCAGCGTGGCGCTGGCCGTGCTGTTGCTGCTTCTGGTCGTCGAGGCCGTCGGCCTCATGCTCGGCACCGGCCTGTCCCAGCTTTTCGAAGGTCTCTCCCCGGATGTCGACGTGGATGTGGATATCGACATCGACGGGCCGGACGTGGATGCGGGCGGCATCGAGGGCGGCGGGCCGGGCATCCTGGGCCAGACCCTCGCCTGGCTCCGGGTGGGTCAGGTGCCCTTCCTCGTCATCCTCGTCCTCTTCCTCCTCGGCTTCGGCCTTTACGGGCTATTGATCCAGGGCATCGTGCAATCCTTCGCCGGCAAGCTTCTGCCGGGATGGCTGGCCGTCCTGCCGGCCATCGCCGTTACCCTCCCCTTCATCCGCGCGTCCGCCGGCACCCTTGCCAAGGTCATGCCACGGGACGAGACGGATGCCGTTGCGCGTGACAGCTTCGTCGGCCGCACCGCGACGATCACGCTGGGCGAGGCCCGGCCCGGCTCCCCCGCTCAGGCGAAGCTCCGCGATATTCACGGCCAGACCCATTACATCATGGTGGAGCCGGAGGCCGCCGACGCCGTATATGGCCAGGGGACGCGCGTCCGGCTGGTCCGGCTGGAAGGCGCCCGTTTCCTGGTGACGGCGGGCGACCCGAAAGCCCTGTCCGCCGCCTCGTCATAGCGCCGCAACCGTTCCCGGTTTAAGCTTTCGGCAACCTTGCCGCGTCCCGGCCGCCTTCCCGCTTTTCCAGCGGCCTTCCGCCCCAAGAGGTGAGACATGTTCGACAGTGCCATCAGCATCCTGATCATCGCCGGCATCATCGTCTGCGGGCTGATCGTCATCGGCCTGATCCTTGCCCGGCTCTATCGTCGGGCCTCGAAGGAAACCTCCTATGTCCGGACGGGTTTCGGCGGGCAGAAGGTGATCATGAACGGCGGCGCGCTTGTCCTGCCGGTGCTGCACGAGATCATCCCGGTCAACATGAACACCCTGCGCCTCGCCGTGCACCGCGCGAACGAACAGGCGCTGATCACCCGGGACCGCATGCGGGTCGACGTCGTCGCGGAATTCTACGTGCGTGTGCAGCCGACCTCCGACGCCATCGGAAATGCCGCCCAGACCCTGGGCCGGCGGACGATGCAGCCGAACGAGCTCAAGGAACTGGTAGAGGGCAAGTTCGTTGACGCGCTGCGCTCCGTCGCGGCGGAGATGACGATGGAAGAGCTGCACGAAAAGCGGGTCGACTTCGTCCAGAAGGTACAGCAGGTCGTGACCGAGGATTTGCTCAAGAACGGCCTGGAGCTGGAGACGGTCTCCCTGACCGGCCTCGACCAGACCAGCATGGAGCATTTCAATCCGCAGAACGCCTTCGACGCCGAGGGCCTGACGCGCCTGACCGACGAGATCGAGCGGCGCAAGAAGATCCGGAACGACATCGAGCAGGACACCTCCGTCCAGATCCAGAACAAGAACCTGGAGGCGGAGAAGCTCAAGCTTTCCATCAGCCGGGATGAGGAATATGCGCGCCTGGAACAGGAGCGCGAGGTCGAGATCCGGCGCGCAAGCCAGATGGCGGAAATTGCCAAGGAGCAGGCGGAGCGGAAGCGCGACGCCGAAGAGGCCCAGATCCTGGCGAGCCAGCAGATCGCCCAGGCGCGCATCGCCTCCGACCGCGCGATCGAGGAAGAGAATATCGAGAAGGAGCGCTATGTCCGCGAGCGGGACATCGAGCGCAACAAGGTGATCGAGACCCAGGAGGTCGAGAAGCAGAAGGCTGTCGAGATCGCCGGACAGGACCGCGACATCGCCGTCGCCGAGAAGTCAAAGGCGCAGTCCGAGGCGCGGGCAGAGGCCGACAAGGCGCGGGCTGAGGCCGGCAGGGCGGAGGAGCAGGTCG
>CAYGKX010000073.1:0-8662 GCA_964350225.1 uncultured Rhodospirillaceae bacterium
CCGGGGCGCGACCCGGCTGATCCGTCACAGGGGCACCACCCCGGCGGGCGCGGACATGCTGCCCGTCCGCCCGCTGGGCACGCGACGCGGCCGCCGCAACCCGCGGCGTATCGCCCGCCGCACGTGGCTTGGGGCAAAAGCGGTTTTTCTCCGCCCCTTCGGCAAACGCCACAAGACCTTCCCGCCGGTGTCGCCGGCACAACTGACCGACCAGCGGACCGTCCGGGGCGATCCCGCCGGCACCGGAGCACCGCCAAAGGGAGAGACAGGTGGCTGACTTCACGATGGAGAAAGCCCTGGGCGGGCGGGTCGCCGGCATCGACGAGGTCGGGCGCGGGCCGCTCGCGGGACCGGTGTTCGCCGCCGCCGTCGTGCTGACCCCGGCGGCGGCCCGCACCCTCGGGCGCCTGGGCCTTACCGACTCCAAAGCCCTTCCCCGAAAAAAGCGCGAAGCGCTCGCGATCGCCGTGACCGAGATGGCGGAAGTCTCCATCGGCGTCGCCTCGGTCGAGGAGATCGACCGGCTCAACATCCTGCAGGCCGCCATGCTGGCGATGCGCCGCGCGGCCGGCGGCCTTGGTACGGCCCCCAACGCCGCCCTCGTCGACGGCAACCGAGATCCCGGCCTGGTCTGCGCGACGCAGGCCGTCGTCGGCGGGGATGGCCTGTGCCTTTCCATTGCGGCCGCCTCCGTCGTGGCCAAGATCGCGCGCGACCGGCTCATGTGCGAGCTCGCCGCGGCTCATCCCGGCTTCGGCTGGGAACGGAACGCCGGCTACGGCACGGCGGAGCATCTGGCGGCGCTTGCCCGCCTTGGTGTCACGCCCCATCACCGGCGCAGCTTCGGCCCGGTCGCCCGCCTTCTGATCGACTCGAATACTTAGCCATAAGACGCTGATTCAATTTTAGTTTGACCGCGAGTCTCGCTTCGACCATCCTCCGCCGGTTCAGGCCAGAGGGGATTTGCGGCAATGACGCGACAGCCGCCATCGAACGGCACGCCGAAAGGCGGTGCCAATGTAGCCACATGCGACGGACCGAATGCGAGCGAGACGCCGCCCGTCGATCGTGTAATCGAGGGAGACTGCGTCGCGGCGCTCTCTCGCCTGCCCGGCGCGTCGGTCGACCTCGTCTTCGCCGACCCGCCCTATAATCTGCAGCTGGGCGGCGAACTTCATCGCCCGAACCATTCCCGGGTCGACGGGGTCGATGCCGGCTGGGACAAATTCGACAGTTTTGCCGACTACGACGCCTTCAACCGCGCCTGGCTCGCGGAAGCCCGTCGCCTCCTCAAGCCGGACGGCGCCCTCTGGGTCATCGGCAGCTATCACAACATCTACCGGCTTGGCGCCGTCCTCCAGGACCTGGGCTTCTGGATCATCAACGACATCGTCTGGCGCAAGACCAATCCGATGCCGAACTTCCGGGGCACGCGTTTCGCCAACGCACACGAAACGCTCCTGTGGTGCGCCCGCGACAAGGACGCGCGCTATACCTTCAACTATGCTTCGATGAAGGCCGCGAACGACGATTTGCAGATGCGCAGCGATTGGCTGCTACCCATCTGCACCGGTCAGGAAAGGCTCAAGGACGACAGCGGCAGCAAGTTGCACCCAACGCAGAAGCCCGAAGCCCTGCTGCACCGCGTCCTCGCGGCCAGCACCCGGCCGGGCGACCTCGTGCTCGATCCTTTTTTCGGAACCGGAACGACCGGCGCGGTGGCGAAGCGGCTGGGCCGCCGCTGGCTCGGCATCGAGGCCGACCCCGCCTACGCGGCGGAAGCGCGGCGCCGGATCGCGGCGGTCGAGCCTCTCGCCGACGATGACGTGCAACCGGTTCCGTCGCGCCGCGACGCCCCGCGCATTCCCTTCGGCTGGCTGGTGGAGCGCGGGCTGGTCACGCCCGGCGAGACCCTGTTCGACCAGCGCCGCCGCCATGCCGCCCGCGTCCGGGCCGACGGAACGGTCGCGGCCAGGGATATCCGAGGGTCG
Organism: uncultured Rhodospirillaceae bacterium; assembly: GCA_964350225.1. Lineage (GTDB taxonomy): Bacteria > Pseudomonadota > Alphaproteobacteria > Bin65 > Bin65 > CAYGKX01. The sequence goes on from CAYGKX010000073.1 coordinate 1,992, forward strand.
ATCCACAAGGTCGGTGCCCAGCTTCAAGGCGCGCCCGCCTGCAACGGCTGGTCCTTCTGGCATGTCGACCGCCAGGGCGAAGCCGTGCCAATCGATCTTCTGCGCCAGAAACTGCGCGCGGAACTGCATTAGGAGAGGGGAAGAGCGCGTCATCCATCCTTCGAGGCCGTCGCCGCGGCCACCTCGGAATGAGCAAAGGTTCCAGCTTTGCCGGGAAGCTCGTCCTGAAGTGCGATCGTTGCGAGCCTCGAAGGATGGATGACAAGCGCCGCCGCCGCGCAACTCCTGCCCTCCTACTTCGCGAGCGCCCCGGGCAGTTCCACCTGAACGAAGAGACCGCCGAGGTCGGAGCGATCCAGGGATACCTGCCCTTCATAAAGCCCGACCGTGTCTGTCACGATAGAGAGGCCGAGGCCGCTTCCCGGCGTCTCCTCGTCGAGGCGCGCGCCGCGCTTCATGGCGGTCCGCCGTTCCGACGGCTCGAGTCCCGGGCCATCGTCCTCGACAGAGACGAAGAGGGTCGGTCCGGCCGGGCCGTCGCGCTCCTTCACCTTGACCTTTACCCGCCGGCGCGCCCACTTGCAGGCGTTGTCCATGAGATTGCCGAAAATCTCCTCGAGGTCCTGCCGCTCGCCGCGGAAAGCCGCGTCGGGCGGACCGACAACGGTGATCTTCAGGCCCTTGTCCCGGTGAATGGCGTCGAGGGTCCGGCGCAGGTCGTCGAGGACAGGCATGACGCTCGTCCGGGCACCGATCACACCGGCGCGGGCGGCGGCGCGCGCCCGGGCGAGATGGTGGTCGACCTGCTCCCGCATCGCCGCCGTCTGCTCTGACACCAGGCTCGAGAACTCGGATTTCGTCGTCGCCGCCTCGTTGGTCAGGACGGCCAGCGGGGTCTTCAGCGCGTGGGCCAGGTTGCCGACATGGGTCCGGGCCCGCTCCACGACCTTTTCGTTATGGTCGAGCAGCGCGTTGATCTCCTCGATCAGCGGCACGACCTCCGTCGGGAAGTTGCCCGTCAGCCGGTCGTTCTGGCCGGAGCGGATATGGGCGATCGCCGGCGGGATGCGGTTGAGCGGCCGCAGGCCGAAGCGCAGCATGGCGAAGACCATCCCCGTCATGACAAGCCCCAGGAAGCCGAGCGAGACGGCGATGGCCCGATCGAAATCGTCGAGGATCTCGCGGATTTCCTGCACGTCGATGCCGACCGTGTAGACATAGGCGATGGGGTTGGGATCGTTGTCCCGGAGGGTCAGGCGGATACGGCGGGAGACGATGCGGAGCGGCTCGTCGAACGGCCCCTCTGCCTCGTAGACGGTGGGCGCCCCGCTCTCGTTCACCTCTACGACGATTGCGCTGCCGCCGGCCATGGAGGGCGAGGACAGGAAGATCCGGCGGTTCCGGCTGATCTGCCAGTACCAGCCGGAGCGCGGACGCTGGAACCTGGCCTCGATCTCCCCCTGCCGAACCAGCTTGATCGAGCGGTCTGGCTCCAGGACCGTCGCCGCGACCAGCGAGGACAGCTTGTCGCGCAGATTGGCGTCGAACTGGCGCAGGATCGCCCGCTCGTAGATCGAGGACAGCAGGAAAAAGCTTGCGACGAGACCGACGGTCACCACGACAGCCGCGGCCGCCGTGAAGCGGAGGGCGAGTGACGTCGAGCGGCGTTTCACGGCTGTCGGGCGGCGAGGTCGGCCGTCGTCAGGCTCAGGCCTCGGCCTCGTCCGGCGGCGCGCACTGGTAGCCGAGGCCGCGTTTGGTGTGGATGATCGGCACGCCCAGCTTCTTGCGCAGGCGGCCGACGAAGACCTCGATCGTGTTCGAATCCAGGTCGAAATCCTGATCGTAGATATGCTCTGTCAGCTCGGTGCGCGAGACGACCTTGCCCTGATGGTGCATCAGGTAGGCAAGCAGGCGGAACTCCTGCGCGGTCAGCTTGACGTTGAAACCGTCGACCGTGACCCGGCTCGTCGAAGTGTCGACGGAGACGGGCCCGCAGGTCAGCTCCGACGAGGCGTGGCCGGCCGAGCGGCGGATGAGCGCCCGCAGGCGGGCGAGGACCTCCTCCACATGAAAGGGCTTGGTGACATAGTCGTCGGCGCCGGCATCGAAGCCGGCGACCTTCTCCCCCCACTGGTCGCGCGCGGTCAGGATGAGGACAGGTGTCGTCTTGCCGGACGAGCGCCATTTCTTCAGGACGCTGATGCCGTCGAGCACCGGCAGTCCGAGGTCGAGCACGATCGCGTCATAAGGTTCGGTATCGCCCAGGAAATGACCATCCTCCCCATCCCCCGCATGGTCGACCGCATAGCCGGCATCTTCCAGCGCCTTGACCATCTGGCGAGAGAGGTTGGGGTCATCCTCGACAACGAGCACGCGCATGGGGCGAATTCCGGGATCGTGATCACTGGGACGCGGACGATAGGGTCTTTCTGCCTCGATCTTCGTGCCCGGGCGTCGCACCGGCCAGACCGGAAAGATGCTTCGGGCGATGCCGGGGCGGCGGTCTAGCGGGCGCCGCGGATGCTGAGAATCCGGCCGCTTCGCGCGTCGGCGATGACGTCGACGACCCGTCCGTCACGGGTCAATACTCTAAACCAGTAGCGGGACCCGCGCAAACCGCCGCGCAGCACCTGGCCGCGCACGGCGCGGCGCACCATCGGGACGACCTCGCCCATCGGCAGGATGCTGCCCCGGTTGCCGCCATAGTTCAGCGTGCCCGGCGAACGGTAACGCCGCCGGGAGCGCGGCTCGTCATACCGGCGGCGATAGGTGCGCCGCCGGTAGTTCGGCTGGTTATAGCCGTTGCCCTGCGGGCGGTAGCGTTCGACCTGCGCAAGTTGCAGCCCGGCCTGCAGGCGCGTCGACGCACCGGCGGCACCGGCAAGGCCCGCGAGCAGGGAGGCACAAAGCGCCAATATGGTTAATCTGCGTGTCATGGTGAGGGTTGTAGCCGACGCCGCCTGAACCGCGCATGAACGCGCAGCACGCCGCCGCAACGGAAATCTCCCCAAGCGTCGTCCCCCTGGACACGCCCCACCGCCTGGGATCGCGACGCGCCCTGGCGCCATCCTGCGCGCACCATTCCTGAACGGCAGATGAACGTGCCCGTCAGGTTCGGTTCAGTGTGGGGATGGCACCTTCCGGGCAACAACAAAAGAACCATAAAAACACACTGACGGAGATTGAGATGCCAACTCGCAAGCTATTCGCCCTCGCCCTCGGCGCGGCCCTCGCGCTCGGCGCGGCGTCAACGACCCTCTCCACCGCCTCCGCCCAGGAGCGCGGTTGGAACGGCAATCACCGCGGCGGCAGCATGAAGGCCTACCGCGGTCATAACGGGAAGTACAAGAACAGTCGCCGCTACAACAGGAAAGCCGAGTACCGGAAGCGCGGCCAGGCCCGCAATCGGGCCCAGTATCGCAATCGCTCCCAGTATCGCCGAAAGCATCAGGCGCGCCGCTACAATTCCTACCAGGGCCGCAGGGGCCATGTCGCGAAACGCGGCTACGGTCAGCGGTACAACCGCTACGGCGGGCATCGGGCCGGATACAAGGGCGGCTATGCCAATCGTCACGGATACTATGGCAACCGTTACGGCGGTTACCGCAAGGGCTACGGCTACCGTCCCTACAAGCGCCGCCATGGCCATGGCGACGACTACGCCTGGGGCATCCTCGGCGCCTTCACCGCCGGCGTGGTGATCGGCATCCTCACCGATCGCGATCGTTACTAGGGGCTCCTCCGGGTTTTTTCCCCACGACCGGGCTCGATCGCTCCCGATTTGTCTCTCCGGTCGCAACTGGCGGTCCTTTCATAAGGACCGCCTTTTCTTTTGGTACCGCGGTGGAAGAGGCGCCTACAGGTGCCCGGCCGCGTGGGCGACGACCTTTTTCATAACGGTCGGCAGCGCGTGGTCGCCCAGCCGGTCGACCGGCGCCCAGACGCAGCCCGCCGGGGCCGCGGCCCGGCTGCGCCCCACGGCCAGCCGCAATTCGAGATGAAAATGCGTGAAGGTGTGCCGGACGAGCCCGTCCACGAGGCGCCAGTCGGCCGGAAGAGGCGCGGCCGCGCGGGCGCCGGAAAGGTCCGGCATCGCGCCCGTCCAGTCGGTCGACGGAATTTCCATCATGCCGCCGAGGAGCCCCTTCTCCGGCCGCCGCCGCAGCAGGACCCGGCCGGCCCCGTCGGCTGTCCAGAAGGCGATGCCGTACCGCGTCGGTTTGGCCGCCTTCGGCGTACGCGCCGGCAGGCCCTCCTCGATCCCCGCGGCATGAGCGGCGCAGCGCTCCTGCCAGGGACAAAGCAGACAGCGCGGCTTGCGGGGCGTGCAGACAGTGGCGCCGAGGTCCATCGCCGCCTGGGCGTAATCGCCCGGGCGGCGCGTCGGCGTCAGGCGCGCGGCGGCGGCGCGCAGCTCCGGCTTCGCTTCCGGTAATGGCGTCCGAATGGCGAAGAGGCGGGCGACGACCCGTTCGATATTGCCGTCGACGGGCGTGGCCGGCCGATCGAAGGCGATGGCCGTAATCGCGGCGGCGGTGTAGGGACCGACGCCGGGCAGGTCGAGAAGGACTTCCTCCGCCTCCGGGAACTGGCCACCGAATTCCGCCGCAACCGCTTTCGCGCATTTATGCAGGTTTCGGGCCCGGGCGTAGTAGCCGAGGCCTTGCCAGGCGTGCAGCACCTCGTCGAGGTCCGCCGCCGCCAGCGCCGCCACGGTCGGCCAGCGGTCGACGAAATCCCGGAAATAGGGCCCGACGGTCGCGACCGTCGTCTGCTGGAGCATGATTTCCGACAGCCAGACATGATAGGGGTCTGCCCGTGTCCCCGGCGGCGCGCGCCAGGGCATGTGCCGCCGGTGCCGGTCGTACCAGGCGAGCAGGTCTTCGGCGGCTCCCTTCACGGGGGGTTTATTGGCGGTCGGCATCCCGGCCCCGTATATCGTAAAATCGAAAAACTGGGCAATCGCGCCCGCAAGCCGGAACCCTGTCCGTTGCCACCCCGCCCCAAGACGTCCCCCCGTCCCAAGACCACCGCCGGCGCCCCGCCGCCGCGACGCGGCCTGCGCCCGCTGGCCGATACGGTCGCCCGTGTGGCCGGGCCGTTGCTGCGCAAGCGCGGTTTCGCCGAGGCGCGGATCGTGACGGAGTGGCAGGAAATCGTCGGGACGGCGCTCGCCGGGGGCAGCGCGCCCGAAAAGCTCTCCCCCGGCCGCGACGGCAAGGGCGGCACCCTGGACATTCGCGTCGATAGCGCCCTCGCGCTGGAACTGCAGCATCTTCAGCCGCAGATCATCGAGCGCGTGAACGCCTATTTCGGCTACGGCGCGGTGGAGCGAATCCGGCTGCGCCAGGGCCCCCTGCCGCGGCCGCCCGTCCGGCGCCGCGCGTCCCCGGCCGCCAGCCCCGCGGCGGCGGAAGAGGTGGCGGAAACGGTGGCGTCCGTGGCCGATCCCGAACTGCGCGCCGCGCTCGACCGGCTGGGGCGGGCAATCCATGCCCGGGCCGCATCGAAGGACCGACGCAAATGACGGCGCTCCGCGACGATCGCGCACGGCCTCCATGGCGCCCCATTCGGCCGTCAATCTATCCACAGCTTTGCCCGTCTGCGGCAACAGAGTCCGCTTGCGATTCGCCAAATGCGAGTCGTACTATCCCAGATATTGTGGTGAGGAGAGAATGATCCGCAAAGTTTTGATTGGTCTGAGCCTGCTGATGCTGATCGCCGCCCCGCAGGCGGCGGTGGCCCAGGCCGTCGACATGAAAGAGGCGCTCGGCGAGCGGTCGGTGGGGTCGAAGGACGCGCCGGTCACCATCCTGGCGTTCGAATCCCTCTCCTGCCCCCACTGCGCGGCGTTCCATACCGGTGCGTTCCCGCAGATCAAGAAGGAATATATCGACACCGGCAAGGTGCGCATCGTCTTCAAGGACTTTCCGCTGAACGCGCCGGCCTTCTGGGCGTCGGTGATGGTCCGCTGCATGAAACCCGAACAGTTCCTCGCGATGACGGAGATCCTGTTCGAGAAGCAGAGGACCTGGCTGAGCGCGAAGTCGGAGAAGGAGTTTTTCGACGGCCTCGCCCAGATGGGCGCCCTCGGCGGCCTGACGCGCGCGGAATTCGACAAGTGCCGGGAGAACAAGCCGTTCGTCGAGGGCGTCCTCGCCCTGCGCAACGACGCGGCCAAGACGTACAAAATCCAGAGCACGCCGACCTTCATCATCGGCGAGACGCGGATCGAGGGAGCGAAAGACTTCGCCGAATTCAAGGCGGTGATCGATCCCTTGCTCGCGAAGGCGGCAAAGTAGGCCCCGGACGGGGTCGGGGGAACAGGGGGTAGACCGGGTTGGTCCAGTTCACGAAGCTACGTCTGTCCGGCTTCAAGTCGTTCGTCGATCCGACCGAACTCGTGATCGAGACCGGGATGACCGGCATCGTCGGGCCGAACGGCTGCGGCAAGTCGAACCTGCTCGAGGCCATGCGCTGGTGCATGGGCGAGGGGTCGGCCAAGCAGCTGCGCGGCGACGGCATGGACGACGTGATCTTCTCCGGCACCTCCAACCGCCCGCCCCGCAACGTGGCGGAAGTCGTCATCGGCCTCGATAACGACGACCGCCGCGCGCCGGCCGCCTTCAACGATTTCGAGGAGCTGGAGGTCAGCCGCCGGATCGAGC
>CAYGKX010000073.1:8672-12882 GCA_964350225.1 uncultured Rhodospirillaceae bacterium
GGGCTCGGCCTACAAGGTCAACGGCAAGGACGTGCGCGCGAAGGACGTCCAGCTCCTGTTCGCCGACATGTCGACCGGTGCCCGTTCGACGGCCATCGTCAGCCAGGGCCGGGTCGGCGCGGTGGTCAATTCCAAGCCCGCCGAGCGACGCCTGCTCTTGGAAGAAGCGGCAGGGATCACCGGCCTCCATTCCCGCCGCCACGAGGCGGAGCTGCGCCTCCGCGCCGCAGAGAACAATCTGGCCCGGCTGGAGGACGTCGTCGTCGCCCTTCAGACCCAGCTTCAGGGCCTGCGCCGCCAGGCCCGCCAGGCCACCCGTTACCGCAACCTGTCGGACCATATCCGCAAGGCGGAGGCGACCCAGCTGCACCTGAAGTGGCAGGCGGCGGTCGGCGAGCTGGAAGCGGCGCGCACCGCCCTTCACGACGTCGAGCAGGAGGTGGCGACCCTCAGCCGCGAGGCGGCCAACCTGTCGACCCGGCAGGCGGAAGCGTCGACCGGCCTGCCGGGCCTGCGCCAGGCGGAGGCGGAGGCGGCCGCGGCGCTGCAGAGCCTGATCGTCGCGCGCGACCGGCTGGACGCCGAGGCCGATCGCATCGAGACCGAGATCGGCGAACGCCGCGCGCGCCTGGAACAGATCGAGGCGGACCGGGAACGGGAAGCCGCCTTCAATGCCGATGCCGGCGCCGCCCTGTCCCGGCTGGAGGAAGAGAGCCAGCGCCTGCGCACCGATCAGGAGAACGAGACCGGTGCGCGCGAGGATGCGGACACCAATGTCGCGAAGCTCACCGAGGACGTTCGCGGCCTGGACGACGCGACCAACGCGCTGACCCGCAAGGTGGCGGCGGACGAGGCGCGGCGCGCCACCATCGAGCGGCAGATCGCCGACGGCAACGGCCGGCTGGAGCGGCTGGCGCGCCGGCGTGCCGAGGTCGAGGCCGAGATCGAACGGCTCGCCGCATCCGACACCCAAACCGCGGTGGTCGCTGCCGCCGAAGCCGCGCAGGCGGCCGCCGATGCCGTCGAGGACGCCCAGGCGGATGCTGAACGGGCCGAGGCGCGGAAGGTCGACCTGGAGGCGGCTGCCGAAGAAACGCGTGCCGCCCTGCGCGAGGCCGAAGGCGAGGTCGCCCGCCTTGCCGCCGAGGAGGACGCCCTGCGCGCCGTCCTGGACAAGGGCGACGACGGGGATTTCCCCCCGGTCCTGGATCAGGTGACCGCCAAGCCGGGCTACGAACAGGCCCTCGGCGTCGCGCTGGGCGAGGACCTTACCGCACCGACCGACGGTGCGGCGGATGTCTATTGGGGCTCCAGGGCCGGCGACGGCGAGCCCCTGCCGCTTCCCGACGGTTGCGTGGCGCTGAGCGAGTACGTGACGGCGCCGGCCGAGCTCGCCCGCCGGCTGGCGCAGATCGCCGTGGTCGAGGACGACGCGGCGGCGCGGGAGATCGTCGGCCGCCTGCGCCAGGGCCAGCGGCTGGTCACCCGGGACGGCGCCCTGTGGCGGTGGGACGGCTTTACCGTCAAGGCGGGCGCACCGACCGCCGCCGCGACCCGCCTGAAACAGGAGAACCGGCTGAGCGAGGTTGCGGACCTCAGGGCGTCGGCCGAGGAAGATGCAGATGTCGCCCGGCGTGCCCATGACGCGGCGGCCGAGGCCTATGACGACGCCGCGCAGGAATCGCGCTCGGCGGCGGAAGCGGCACGCACCGCCTTCTCCGAAGCCAACCGGGCGCGCGAGGCCGAGAACAAGGCCGAAAAGGCGGCTGCCGAAATCCGCTCCCGCCTCGCAGCCCTCAAGGAAGGCATCGGCGCGCTCGAGGCCGACAAGGCGGAGACGGACGAACGGATGGCGGTCCTGGCGGAGGAAGCCGGTGCCCTCGGCCCGCTCGACGAGGAACGGCAGCGCCTGGACGAACTGACCGAAAGCCTGGCCGACACCCGGGCACGGCTGGCCGAGGCACAGCAGGCGCGCAATCGTCTGGCCGCCGAGGCGGAACGCCGGGCGGAGCGGCTGGTCGCGATCGGCGACGAACAGCGCGCCTGGACCTCGCGCCAGACCAACAGCCAGCGGCAGATCGAACAGCTCGACGAGCGCTGGGAAGAGGTCAAGGACGCGCTGGGCGCGCTTGAGACCCGGCCGGCCGAGATCGCGGACCAGATCGACGCACTCGAAGAACAGTTGACCGGTGCGGAGCAAACCCGAAAGGCCGCGGCCGAGAAACTGGCCGAGGCGGAGACGGCCCTGTCAGCGGTCGACCGCGCGCTGAAGGAAGCCGAACGGCGCCTCGCCGACCTGCGCGAGAGCAAGGGCCGGAAGGAAGGTGCCGTCAGCCAGGCAGAGCAGGCGCTCGAGACCGTCATCGCCCGGGTGCGCGAACGCCTCAACTGCGCGCCCGGCGAGGCGCTCGCCCTGGCCGAACTGAAAGAAGACGAGACCCTGCCGGAGCTCGACGCGATCACGGCCCGATTGGAGAAGCTGGTCCGCGAGCGCGAGAATATGGGGCCGGTCAACCTGCGCGCCGAGCAGGAGGCGACGGAGCTCGAGGAGCAGATCGAGCCCTATGAGCGCGAGCGCGGCGACCTGATCGCCGCGATCGAGAAGTTCCGGAAGGCCATTTCCGAATTGAACCGGGAGGGCCGCGAACGGCTGCTCGCCTCGTTCGAGGAGGTCAACGGCCATTTCGAGACCCTGTTCACCCGGCTTTTCGGCGGCGGCAACGCCCACTTGAAGCTGACCGAGGCGGAGGATCCGCTGGAGGCCGGCCTCGAGATCATGGCAAGCCCGCCGGGCAAGCGGCTGCAGTCCCTGTCGCTGCTGTCGGGCGGCGAGAAGGCGCTGACCGCGCTGGCGCTCCTCTTTGCCGTCTTCCTGACCAACCCGGCCCCGATCTGCGTCCTGGACGAGGTCGACGCGCCACTCGACGATTCCAACGTCGACCGTTTCTGCTCGCTGGTCGAGGAGATCGCGCGGGAAACCGGCACCCGCTTCCTGATCGTCACCCACCACCGGATGTCGATGGCCCGGATGGACCGGCTTTACGGCGTCACGATGTCGGAGCGCGGCGTGTCGCAGCTGGTGTCCGTCGACCTGCAGGAGGCGGCGTCGATGGTCGATACGCCGACGGTCGCAGCCGAATAGAATTTTCCCTTTATTTTCAAAATTCTAGACGGGGAAATCTCGTCCGGACCCAGCCTTGACACGCTGGGGGGCCATCCGTATGGTGCGCGCGGTTTCGGGCCGGGGCTCCTCTCGGCCCGCGACCTGTTTTACCGGCGTGAAACCGGTTTTCGGCGGGCCTCCAACGCGGTACACCCGTACGGTACTTCCGAAACCGGCAGCGTCCCTGGGTTACATGTCCGATCAAGAACGGCGCCCTTCGTCCGACGATTTCGATGCGCGCCTGCGATCCGCTCAAGAGCGGGACGCGGCGGTGCGAAAGCGGCGGAACCGGTTGGGCGGAAAGCGCGATGCAAGCGCTGGCCAAGGCATCGGCATGGCACTCAGGATCGGGACCGAACTGGTCGCGGGCCTGGCCGTTGGCGTCGTCATCGGCTGGCTGCTGGACCGGTGGCTGGGCACCAAGCCCTTGTTCCTGATCCTGTTCTTCATCCTGGGATCAGCCGCCGGCATCATGAATGTGTTCCGGACCGTCAGCGGGATGGGGCATGCGGTAGGCTACAAACCGGCGCCCGGGCAGAAGAAAGACGACGGGCGCGGCGACGAGACGGGGTGAGGGATAGTGGCGGAAAAGCACGGACCGCTTGAGCAGTTCCTGATCAAGCCGCTGATCGAGATCAAGATCGGCGGCGTCGACCTGTCCTATACGAACTCCGCCCTCTTCATGACCATCGCGGTGGTCGCGATCTGTCTGTTCCTGACCCTGTCGATGGGCCGCAAGTCGGCCGTCCCCGGGCGATGGCAGTCGATGGCGGAGATGAGCTACGAGTTCGTGGCCAATCTCATACGGGAAACGATCGGCGCCGAAGGCCGCAAGTATTTCCCGATGATCTTCACGCTGTTCATGTTCATCCTGTTCGGCAACCTGCTGGGCATGGTGCCTTACAGCTTCACCTTCACCAGCCATATCGCGGTGACCTTCGCGATGGCGCTGGTTGTGTTCGTGTTCGTGACGATCCTCGCGATCGCCAAACACGGCCTGCACTTCTTCAGCTTTTTCGGCCCGCCCGGCGCGCCCAAGGCCATGTG
>CAYGKX010000074.1:0-12586 GCA_964350225.1 uncultured Rhodospirillaceae bacterium
GTCTCGAAGGATGGGATGAGGCACTCAGCTCTGGAAGCACCCTCACGCCGCCGCGCGGGGCGGAGCGTAGCCCCAGCGGCGCACGAAATCGCCCCAGTGCGCGTCGACCTTCGCGATGTCCTCCGCCGGGATTGTGTAGGCGTTCTTGCGGTAGCCGCTGATCGTCCCGAGATAGGCCTCGACCCGGGGCCGCGTCGCGTCCCAGCCGGGCAGGTCCAGCCGCTCGAAGATGTCGGCGAGGATCGGCACGGGCGTCGCCTCGAGCTCCTCATAGACGACCTCCACCAGATGGCCCTCCGGCAAGGCGGCGCTCTCTTCCTCGTAGCGCGTCATCAACCGGGTAAAGGTGTCGAGGACGAAAGCCTCGATGTCGACATGGTCGTAACGCTGAAGCGCGAGGTCCGGCAGGAGGCTCGTGTAGTAATGCCGGGTCGACGCGAAGACGACATAGGGGTTGCGCCGGATATGAATAAAGCGCGCGTCCGGCCAGATCTCGCGCAGTCGGGCAATGCGGGCGGTATAGACCGGGTTCTTGATGAGGAGCCGCCGGCCGCCCTGGTGAAGGGTGACCGTCTCCGCGAAGCGCCGCGCCCGCCGCTGCCAGCGGGCCACCTCTGCCGCGGTCGCGCCCTCGAAGAAGACGCCCCGGTCGATCTGTCGGCGGAACGCCTTCGGAAAATAGATCGCCTGGAAGACCGACAGAAGCTGCTGGTTCGCCAAGGGGATCTCGTCCTCCTGCGGCGAATCCGGGTCGACGGCGACCCGGTCGACATGCCGGTCCTCCGGCAGCGCCTTTTCGAGCAACGGTCGGAGCCAGGTGGCGAGGGACAATAACTGGTCGGGCAGGCCACTCGCGAGCGGCGTGATCTGGCCAAAGTCCGGCGACCGGCTCATCAGGTTGTGGAGATGGGTCGTGCCGGAGCGCCAGTGCCCGACGATGAAAACCGGCGGCGCCATGTCCCGGTCGCGCCGCCCCGCCATCTTGAGGGCGTCGACGAGCCCGAAGGGGGCACGCGCGGCGGCGCTGAGCAGCATCAGGGAATAGAGGGGCAAGGCCGCGGGCGCGGGTGGGCCGTTCCGCGCGACCGCCCCCAAGAGGGTGCGCAGCCGCGCGCCCATCAGCGGATGCTGGGTCCCGGCCCCGGCGACGGGCGCCTTCCCTGTCATCCCGAGATCGTCATCGCCGGCAGGGCACAGACATTCTAGCGGCCCTGGCCGATCGCATGGCCCGCGAGCGAGCGTCCCAGCTTCCAGATCGAGCCGGGGACCTTGTGGCAGTCCGCGATCACACGGTCGAGCGCATCGAGGGTCCAGCGGCAGTCGTCCTCGTCGACGACCAAGGGCGGCAGGAGCTTCACCACATTGATGCCGTGACCGGCGACCTGGGCCAGGACCCGATGTTCCTTGAAGAGCGGGATGAGCACCATCTGGCTGAAGAGCGATTCGTTCGCCATCGCCAGCATCTTCCAGGCGGTCTTGAGCTTGAGGCTCGACGGCTTGCCGAACTCGAGGGCGATGAGGAGGCCCTTGCCGCGCACCTCGTGCACAAATTCGTAGCGGTCGACCATGGGCCTGAGCCCGTCCATGAGCATGTCGCCCATCCGGGCGGCGCGCTCGACCAGCCCCTCCTCCCGGATCACGCGCAGGGTCGCGAGCCCGCCGGCCATCGCCATGTCGTTCTTGGCGAAGGTGGACCCATGAACGACCGCCCGGTCCATCCGATCGAAGACGGCATCGAACGTGTCCCGACGGGTCATGACCGCGCTGACCGGAATATGACCGCCGGAAAGCGCCTTGGCGGTCAGCAGCATGTCGGGCTCCACGCCCCAGTGCTCGCAGGCCCACATGCGGCCGGTGCGGCCGAGGCCGGTCTGGATCTCGTCGGCGACGAACAAGGTCCCGTGCCGGGCGCAGAGTTCGGCGGCGCCCGCCAGATAGCCGTCGTCGGGCATGTTGACGCCCTTGCCCTGGATGGGCTCGACCATGAAGGCCGCGACGTCCTGCCCGGCCAGCGCCGCTTCCAGCGCCCCCAGGTCGTTGAAGGGTACCCGTCGGCAGTCGGGCAGGAGCGGGCCGAACCCGTCGCGAAAGGCTGCCTCGCCGTTCAGGGAGAGCGCGCCGTAGGTCAGGCCGTGGAAGGCGTGGTCGCAGAAGACGATGGTCTGGCGCTTCGTCGCGTTGCGCGCGAACTTGATGGCCGCCTCGACCGCCTCCGTCCCGGAATTGGCGAAGAAGACCTTCTTGAGCTTGTCGCCGGGCGCGGTCGCGAGCAGTTCCTCGGCCAGCAGGCCGCTGAGTACGGACACGTCCATCTGCGGCAGGTTCGGCAGGTCGAGGCTCAGGACCTCCCCGAGCATGGAGGCGACGGTCGGATGATTGCGGCCCAGCGCGAAGACGCCCCAGCCGCTCAGATGATCGAGATAGCGGTTGCCTTCCTCGTCCCACAGATAGGCGCCCTGGCCCCGGACATAGGTCCGGTCGTAGCCGATCGTCCGCAGCACCTTGACCAGCGGCTTGTTCAGATGGGCTTCGTGCAGGGCGAACTTTTCCCGGCCCCGGCGCGCGACGAGGTCCGCCAGATAGCCCCCGGTGGCGGCTTCCGAGACCGCGTGACGTCCCGCATCCGGCAGCCCGCCCAGACCCTGGCCGTCGGTGGCGGGACCGGGGTCGAAGCTCCTGGCCGTTTCGTTCGGTGGCACGTCGGAGGTCCTTTCCTAAGGCTGGGTGCGCGACAGACCGCGTTCGGGCGATCGATATGAATGTAATTGGGCTATCGGCTCGGCCGAAAGAGAAACGTGACCAAGTGTCGGACGTTCCCGCGCAACAGCCGACCGGATGACAGCTAGATCACGATCATATTACGAGCGTAAGACATTCCTGCCCTTTCGATGCAGCCGCCCGCTTGGATCGAACCATCGGCCGCCCGGCGGCGGACAGCTCCGACATCCGGGCCCTGTCTGTCCCAGCATTTATGCCCGGCGCCGGCTGAGCAATGGTAAAGCGTCTTGGCGCCGGATGCCAGCGAGGCTCGCCGTCCCTGTCAATCATGATAGGGTCGCCCGCGCGCGCGTCCGGGACGTAGAGAGGACCGGACAGGAGACATCAAGGAAGGGCCCGCCATGCCACGTCTGCCGGAAATCGACCTGGAAAAACTGGATGCCGACCAGCGGCGCGTCGTGGAAGACATCCTGTCCGGACCCCGCGGCAGCCTGTCCGGCCCCTTTCGCCCCTGGCTCACCAGCCCCGTCCTGGCCGACCGGGCGCAAAAGCTCGGCGCCTTCGTCCGCTACGAGACGAGCCTGCCGCCCCGGCTTTCGGAGCTGGCGATCCTCTTCACCGCCCGGCATTGGAAGGCGCAGTTCGAATGGTTTGCCCACGCCCCCATGGCCCGCGAGGGCGGCCTTCCGGAGACGGTCATCGAGGCCATCGGCCGCGGTGATCGGCCGGAATTCGAGGCTTCGGACGAGGCTGCGATCTATGACTTCTGTGCCGAACTTTACGAGACGTCGCGTGTCGGCGAGGCGACCTACAAGGCGGTCGTCGACCATGTTGGGCTGCGGGGCGCGGTCGACCTCGTCGGCATCCTCGGCTACTACGCCCTCGTCTCGATGACACTCAACGTCTTCGAGATGCCGCTGCCGGACGGCGAGCCGCTGCCCTTCGCGGAACCCTGACCTCGGCGCCGCCTAGCTCTGCGCCGCGTTCTTCCATTGTCATTTTGACGCATCCGCCGTCCGGGCTTGACAAAAGCCTGAGAAGGACCGATTTTTCGCGAGTGCAAATCATTCGCATTTGCAGCTTGAGCGAATTCATGTCGGCCTGAACATCATCGACCAGCGGGTTGCCTTCGCCATGTATGTCTGCCTGTGCAACGGCCATCGGGACCGGGATCTACGGGACTTAGCCGCCCGGGGCGTCTCCTGCGCGCGGGAGGCCTACCGGAAGCTGGGCGGAGAACCGCGCTGCGGCCGCTGCCTCGAATTCGCCCAGGACCTGATCGACGGAGCCTGCCCGAAACGGGCTGCGGCGTCGCCGGCGGGCTTCGATAACTTCGTTCCGGCGGAACCGGCGCGATGATGCTCTGGCGATCCTTGACCGGGCGGACCATCTGCCAGGCGGCCGACGCTATGGCAACGCGCCGGGCGGCCAAGAAGACAACGCCGGAAGCCGGGGCATCGTCCGAGACCGCGGCCTCCGAAACGGGCACGCTCCTGCCCAAGGACCGGACGCGCAGCGGGACCAGCGCCGCCTGAGCCTAGCCTCCTCCGCATATCTGCCTCCCATCCGTCGTTCCTGGCCCTCCCCGGGTCGCATGGCCCTTGCGCCCATGCCCGATGCGGTCTGAAATGATTTCCCTGCCGCGCACGGTGGGGCCCTTCCGGCTGCCGTCCGGCCGTCTTCGCCCAATCCATGCGGCAGCCAGTCCACCAGAACTGATCGTGGGAACATGACCGACAACGCGCACACGCCCGACCCCGAATTAGAGCATCAGTACAAGATCGAACCCTGGACCGTCGATCCGCAGACGACCCTGGCGGGCCTGTCGGCGAAGAGTGCTGCCAGCGCGGCGGCCTACGGCGACACGGCCGATCTCGCCTATGGCGACGACCCGCGTCAGAAGCTCGACATCGCCCGCCCCGACAACGCTCCGGCACCGACCCTCATCTTCATCCACGGCGGCTACTGGCAGGGCTCCTGCAAGGAAGACCGCCGTTTCCCGGGACCGGTCTTCAACGCGTTCGGCGCCGCCTTCATCTCGGTGGAATACCGCCTCGCGCCGGGCCGGCCGTCACCCTGGACGAGATTGTCGACGACGTGCGCAAAGCGGTCGCCTGGATCTACAAGAACGGTGCCGACTATGGCCTCGACGTCGACCGGCTGTATGTCACCGGCAACTCCGCGGGCGGGCATCTGTCGGCGGCCGTCCTCGCCGACGGCTGGCAGGCGGACTACGGCGTGCCGGAGGATGTCCTCAAAGGCGGCTGCCCGGTCAGCGGCATTTTCGACCTGACGCCGCTTCTCAAGACCAGCCAGCGCGACAACCTCCACCTGACCGAGGAGAACGTCGCGCGTGTCAGCCCGATCCACCAGCTGCCGAAACCCGGCACACCTCTGCTGTTGAGCTGGGGCGGCCGGGAATCGGACGAATTCAAGCGCCAGTCGGCAATCTACACGGAGGCCTGCCGCGCCCACGGCATCGAGCCGGAGATCGTGGATTGCCCGGACGACGATCACTTCACCATCATGGGGGCCTTCGGCGATCCTGACTCGGCCCTGTTCAAGGCGATCGCGCGCATGATGAAACTGTCGGCCAGCTGAACCGCCGGCAGCCGGGGCAACGCGGGGGAAGAGGAGGCCGAAGGTCATGCAGCCGTTCGAAATCGGGTCCGTCCGGGTCGATTCCGTGGTCGAAATGACGGGCGCCCGTTGGCCCGCCGACGCCTTCTTTCCTGACGCGACGGACGAGGTGGTCGACCGGCACATCCCCTGGATGGCGCCCGACCTGTTCGATGTCGACAAGCGCCTCCTCTCGCTGGTGCGGCAAACCTACGTGCTCCGCGCGGGCGGGCGGAACATCCTGATCGACACCTGCACGGGCGACGACAAGCCCCGCAATGGCGAGTTCTTCAACATGCTCAAGACCTCGTGGCCGGCCGACTTCGCGGCGCTCGGCCTGCGCTACGAGGATATCGACATCGTCATGTGCACCCACCTTCATGTCGACCATGTCGGCTGGAACACGCGATTGGAAGACGGACGCTGGGTCCCGACGTTCCCGAACGCCCGCTACCTGTTCGGCCGGACGGAATACGAACATTGCTGCGCCGAATTGGAGAAAGGCCCCGATCCCCTGGGCCCGATCATGGAGGACAGCGTCTTTCCGGTGGTCGAGGCGGGACTGGCGGAAATCGTCGACGACAATTACCAGCTGTCGGACGCGATCTGGTTCGAACACACGCCAGGCCACACGCCCGGACATATCTGCGTGCATGTGAAGGACGGCGGCGAGGAAGCGGTCT
Organism: uncultured Rhodospirillaceae bacterium; assembly: GCA_964350225.1. Taxonomy (GTDB): domain Bacteria; phylum Pseudomonadota; class Alphaproteobacteria; order Bin65; family Bin65; genus CAYGKX01. The sequence continues at coordinate 6,021 of CAYGKX010000074.1, forward strand.
TTTCCGGCGACGTCATGCACCACCCGATCCAGGTGCGCGAACCCCAGTGGAGCAGCCGCTTCTGCATCGATGCCGACGCGTCGCGCCGGGCCCGGACGAGCTTTCTCGACCGCTATGCCGACACGGGAAAGCTGATCGTCCCGGCGCATTTCGAACGGGGGTCGGCAGGCCACATCGCCGGCGGGCCGGACGGCTTCCATTTCGACTTCCGCGAGGGCGGCTCGACCCGGCTTCCCGGGCAGTAATCTATTCGATGACGGCCAGGACCTTCTCGTGGACCACCTTGATCGCGTCCATGTCGCCCGGGTTGTGCCCCCAGTTCATCCTGAGCCCATCGTCCGTCGCCCGCGGCAGGATGTGGAAATGGAAGTGAAAGACGGACTGGCCGGCGCCGGGGCCGTTGGCCTGGACGAGGTTGATGCCGTCAGGCGAAAGCGCCGTGTCGACAGCCTTCGCAACCCGCTGGGCGGTCGCCGCCGTCGCCGCGAGGTCTTCTGCCGCGATGGCATACAGGTTCTCCGCGTGGGCCTTGGGGATGGCCAGGGCGTGGCCCGGATTGCCCGGATTGACGTCCATGGAGGCAAGGGTCCGGTCGTCCTCCCACAGCTTGAAGCAGGGGATCGCCCCCGCCACGATCTTGCAGAAGACGCAATTTTCGTCGGCTGCCATGGCCGCCCTCCCTACCTGTTCAGGTCGGTCAGGATAGCGCCAAACCGGTCGAAGGGCGACATGCCCGGCGCCAACGAAATGTCGCCGGCCCGCGCGAGGCCCGACCGTCCGTGGCTCTCGCGCACGGCGTCCAGGAGCCAGGCGCCGGCCTGTTCGCGCCGACGGGCGGCAAGCCGTCCCTCGTCGCGGAGCCAGGCGGCATGGGCTTCGATGGCGTCGTCGAGGTCATCGACCCCCTGCCCCCGTGCCGCGGATACGAGCAGGACCGGCGGCGTCCAGCCTCCCGTTTCGGTCGCCAAGCCCAGCGCGCCCTCGACGTCCGACCGGGTGCGTTCCGCGAGGGCGGTCAGGTCGGCCTTGTTGACTGTCAGGATGTCCGGCACCTCGACGATCCCGGCCTTCATATATTGCAGCGAATCGCCGGACCCGGGCTGGAGACATAGGATCACCGTATCCGCGACCTGGGCGATGGCCGCCTCCGACTGGCCGACCCCGACCGATTCGACAAGGACGATGTCGAAGAGCGCGCGCATCAGGACGACGGCCGGGTAGGTCACCTCCGCAAGGCCGCCCAGCCGGTCCCGTGCAGCCATCGACCGGGCGAAAACGCCGAGGTCGTCCGGATCGAGGTCGAGGCGCGTCCGGTCGCCAAGGAGCGCGCCGCGGGACCGCCGCGAACTGGGGTCGACCGCGACGATGCCGACCGTCCGACCGTCCGCGCGCCAGGTACGCATCAGCGCCGCCGCGAGGGTCGACTTGCCGACCCCGGGCGGACCGGTCAGGCCGACGACTCGCGCCGCCTCAGCGGCGGGCGCGCCATAGGCGGCGCTCAGGAGGTCGATCGATTTCGGATCGTCGGGCGCCGTTTCGAGTCTTGCGAGCGACCGCGCCAAGAGACCCTTGCCGGCCGCCGTACCGACCGCCGTCCGAAGATCCTCGAGGGAGGGCAGGTCAGGCATGAGGCCGAACCGCTAGCAATGGGCGACGCCAGCAAGTGCCCGTCTACATCGCTGCGCGAAGCAGCGGCTCGCCCCCTCCCTGCTTGAGGAGGAGGGGATGAAACTCGCGCGGGACTGATTGCCGCCCCTTCCCGCCACGGCCTAGCTTTTCTTCCCCGCGACCGCGGCCTGGGCGGCGGCGAGCCGGGCGATCGGGACGCGGAAGGGCGAGCAGGAGACATAGTCGAGGCCGACTTCCTCGCAGAAGCCGACGGAAGCCGGGTCGCCGCCATGTTCGCCGCAGATGCCCAGCTTGATGTCCGGCCGCGTCTGCCGGCCGCGCTCCACCCCGATCTTCACCAATTCGCCCACGCCCTCCCGGTCGATGCTGATGAAGGGATCGATGGAGACGATCCCCTTCTTGAGATAAGCGTCGAGGAAACCGCCGGCGTCGTCGCGCGACAGGCCGAAGGTCGTCTGGGTCAGGTCGTTGGTGCCGAAGCTGAAGAATTCTGCCGATTCGGCGATGACATGCGCCTGGAGCGCGGCGCGCGGCAACTCGATCATGGTGCCGACCAGATAGTCCAGTTTCTCGCCGGTCTCGTTTCGGACCGCCTCCGCCGTCCGGTCGATCACCTCCTTCAGAAGGTCGATCTCGCGCCGGGTTCCGGCGAGCGGGATCATGACCTCCGGGATCACCGGCTGACCGGTCGCCTTGGCCGCCTGGATCGCGGCCTCGAAGATGGCGCGCGCCTGCATCTCGCAGATCTCGGGATAGGTGATGGCGAGGCGGCAGCCGCGGTGGCCCAGCATCGGGTTGGCCTCGTCGAGCCGCGCGGCGCGCCGCTTGACGTCCGCCAGCGTGACGCCGGCCGCCTCGGCAACCTCCGCCATCTCCTCCTCCGCATGGGGCAGGAACTCGTGGAGCGGCGGGTCGAGCAGACGGATCGTCACCGGCAGGCCCGCCATGATCTCGAACAGCTCCGCAAAGTCCTGGCGCTGCATCGGCAGGATCTTGGCAAGCGCGGCGCGGCGGCCGGCCTCGTCCTCAGCCATGATCATCTGGCGCATGGCGACGATCCGGTCGCCCTCGAAGAACATATGCTCCGTCCGGCACAGGCCGATGCCTTCGGCGCCGAACTCCCGCGCGGCGCGGGCGTCCGCCGGCGTCTCCGCATTCGTGCGCACCGCCATCCGGCGCAGATTGTCGGCCCAGCCCATGATGGCCTCGAAGTCGCCGGACAGGGTCGGCTTGATCGTCGGCACCTCGCCGACCATGATCGTGCCGGCGGCACCGTCGATGGTGATCCGATCCCCGGCATTCAGGGTCACGCCCCCGCACGCCATCGTCCCGGCCTGATAATCGATCCGGATGTCCCCGGCGCCCGCGACGCAGGGCCGGCCCATGCCGCGTGCGACAACGGCCGCATGGCTCGTCATGCCGCCCCGCGTGGTCAGGATGCCGCGGGCGGCATGCATGCCGTGGATATCTTCCGGGCTGGTCTCGACGCGCACGAGAATGACGTCCTTGCCGGCGGCGGCCTCCGCCTCGGCCTCGTCGGCGGAGAAGACGATCGCACCCGACGCCGCACCGGGCGACGCCGGGAGGCCGCGGCCGAAGATCGTCACCTCCGCATCCGGGTCCAGGGTCGGGTGCAGCAGCTGGTCGAGGCCCGCCGGATCGATCCGCGTGATCGCCTCATCCCGGGAAATCAGCCCCTCGTCCGCCATGTCGACGGCGATCTTGAGGGCAGCCTGGACCGTCCGCTTGCCGTTGCGCGTCTGCAGCATCCAGAGCTTGCCGCGCTGGACGGTGAACTCGATGTCCTGCATGTCGCGATAGTGACCCTCGAGCGTCTCGCGAACCTCGCAGAGCTGCCCGAAGATCTCGGGCATCACCTCTTCCATCGCGGGCTTGTCGGAGCCCTGCTTTTCCTTGCCTTCGACGGTCAGGTTCTGCGGCGTGCGAATGCCGGCGACGACGTCCTCGCCCTGGGCATTGACGAGATACTCGCCGTAGAAGCGGTTCTCGCCGGTCGACGGGTCGCGGGTGAAGGCGACGCCGGTCGCGCAGTCCTCGCCCATGTTACCGAAGACCATGGCCTGGATGTTGACCGCCGTCCCCCATTCGTCCGGGATCGCATGGAGTCGGCGATAGGTGATCGCGCGCTGGTTCATCCAGCTGCCGAAGACGGCGCCCATGGCGCCCCACAGCTGCTCCTTCGGGTCCATCGGGAAGGGCTTGCCGATGGTTTCCTCGACCTTCGCCTTGTAGCGACCGACCAGTTCCCGCCAGTTGTCGGCGTCGAGTTCGGTGTCGAGGACGACGCCGAGTTCGTCCTTCAGCTCGTCGAGCAGGCTCTCGAAGTTGTAATGGTCGACCCCGAGCACGACGTCGCCATACATCTGGATGAAACGACGGTAGCTGTCCCAGGCGAAACGCGCGTCGCCGCTGCCGCTGGCGAGGCCCTCGACGGTCTCGTCGTTGAGACCGAGGTTCAGAACCGTGTCCATCATGCCCGGCATCGAGGCGCGGGCGCCGGAGCGGACGGAGACGAGGAGCGGGTTCGCCGGATCGCCGAAGCGGGCCCCGACGATCCCCTCGACGGTCGCGAGCGCCGCGTCGACCTGGCCGGTCAGGTCGTCGGGATAGCTGCGGTCATGGTCGTAGAACCAGGTGCAGACCTCGGTCGTGACGGTAAATCCCGGCGGAACGGGCAGGCCAATGCTGCTCATCTCCGCCAGGTTGGCGCCCTTGCCGCCCAGCAGGTCGCGCAGGTCCGCGGCCCCTTCCGCCGCACCGTCGCCGAAGCTGTACACCCATTTGGTCATGCCGTCCTAACCCTCTACCCGCGAAAAATCAGCGATCGTGTCCATGGTGCGCTGGATCTCCGCCAGAAGCCGGAGCCGGTTTTCGCGCAACGCCGGATCGTCGGCGTTCACCGTGACGTCCTCGAAGAACGCATCCAGAGGCTGGCGCAGCCCCGCGAGCACGGTCATCGCGCCAGCGAAATCCTCCTCGGCGACGTGCCGTTGCGCTTCCGGCACCAGAATGTGGAGCCGTTCGCCCAGGTCCCTCTCGGTCGCCTCGACGAAACGCGTCGGGTCCGGCGCGTCCTCGAAACCCTTCTTGTCCTTCTTGCTCTCGATCCGGACGATGTTCGCCGCGCGGCGGTAGGCGACAAGCAGGTTGCTGCCATCGTCCGACGCGAGAAACGCCTTCAAGGCGTCGACGCGTGCCAGGAGGCGCACGAGATCGTCCTCGTCGCCGAGGGCGAAGATGGCCGACACCAGGTCATGGCGCACGCCCTGATCGCGCAGATGGACCTTCAGCCGGTCGGCGAAGAAGCCTAGCAGGTCCGCCGCCAGGCGCGCCGGCTCTGGACCGTCTTCGATCCGGTGGAGCCGGAGCGACGAGACGAAAACCGGCGCCAGCGGCATCCGCAGTTCGTTCTCGAGGATCAGCCGGATGACGCCGAGCGCGGCGCGGCGCAAAGCATAGGGATCCTTGGAACCGGTCGGCTTTTCGTCGATGGCGAAGAAGCCCACCAGGGTGTCGATCTTGTCGGCGAGCGATACCGCGACCGACACCGGCGCGCGCGGGCATGTGTCCGACGGGCCCTGTGGCGCATAGTGCTCGGCGATGGCGTTCGCCACTTCCTCGTGCTCGCCGTCATGGAGCGCGTAATAGCGGCCCATGATACCCTGCAGTTCCGGAAACTCGCCGACCATGCCGGTGGTCAGGTCGGCCTTGGCGAGGCGGGCGGCGACCTGGGTCCGGTCCCGGTCCGCCCCGGGAACATGCTCCAGAAGCGACCCCGCCAGCGCCTCGACCCGGTCGACCTTGGCGTCCAGCGTGCCCAGCCGGGCATGGAAGGTGATGTCCTTCAGCGCCGGGGCGCGCTCGGCCAGGGGACGGCTCCGGTCCTGCTGCCAGAAGAACATGGCGTCGGACAGTCGGGCGCGCAGCACCCGTTCGTTGCCGGCGACGACGGCCTTGCCGTCTCCCGCACCCGGGGTGTTGGCGACCACGATGAAGCGCGGCGCCATATGGCCTTCCGCGTTCTCCAGCGCGAAATACTTCTGGTGGCTGCGCATCGAGGTGACGAGCACCTCCGGCGGCAGGTCCATGAAGGCGTCGTCGATCGCGCCCATCAGCGGCACGGGCCATTCGACCAGCCCGGTCACCTCGTCGAGCAGCGCAGGATCCTCGCGGACGGTCAGGCCGCGCCGCTCCGCCAGCGCCGTCGCCTCGCGCCAGATCGTCTCGCGGCGCAGCGACGGAGAGACGATCACCTTCGCGTCGTAGAGGCGGGTACGATAGGCCTCGAAGTCCTGCACCAGGATCTCGTCGGGGCCGAGGAAGCGGTGGCCGACGGTCTTCGGGGTGAAGGGCAGCGCCGTGTCGTCACCGCACAGATCGAACGATCCGTCGACAGGCCATCCGTCGAAGATGCAGAGGATGTTCTGCAGCGGACGGACATAGGCAAAGCGGTTTGCCCCCCAGCGCATGCTTTTCGGCCAGGGCAGCTTCCGGATGGCATCGGAGACGATTTCGCCGAGAATCCTCGCCGTCTCCCGCCCCTCGGTCTCGACCACGGCGAAATAAAAGACCGTGCCCTTGACCTCCCGCACCTCGCACTCTTCGGTGCTGGTCAGGCCGACGGATTTCAGAAAGCCCTGGATCGCCTGGTCGGGGGAGCCGACGCGCGGGCCCTTGCGCTCTGTCCGCGTGTCCGGCTGCTTCTGCGGCAGGCCCTCGACAACAAGACCGACCCGGCGCGGCGTCACGAAGCGCGTCGTGCGCTCGTGCGACAGGCCGGCGCCGTCGAGCCCGGCGAGAACCAGCTTCTCCAGATCCTCCGCCGCCCGCGCCTGCATGCGCGCGGGAATTTCCTCTGACAGCAATTCGAGCAGGAGTTCCGCCACGGTTCAGCCCTCCGTCCCGTGGCCGCGGCT
>CAYGKX010000074.1:12604-12868 GCA_964350225.1 uncultured Rhodospirillaceae bacterium
AGATGGCTGGCCTTCATGCACTGGTCGTAGGCCGGCAGCGGCAAACCCGTCTCCACCAGAGCGAGGCACTCCCGCTCCGCATCGCCGAAATGGCGGAAGAGCGCGTCGGTGTCGGCATATTCGAAATTGAAGGTCGAAAACTCCCGCTCCGCCTGCAGGAAGACGTCGCCATAGGTCATCCCGCCTTCGTCCTTCGGAATGCCGTCCCAGTCCAAGTCGTAGACGTTCTCGACGCCCTGGACATACATCGCCAGCCGCTCCAGC
>CAYGKX010000075.1:0-318 GCA_964350225.1 uncultured Rhodospirillaceae bacterium
CCCGATGGGCGTGTCGTCCTGCGTGGCCTGCGGCGAATGCGTTCAGGCCTGCCCGACCGGCGCCCTGATGCCGGCCAACCTGCTGGACGAGAACGGCACCCGGACGGAGTGGGCGGACCGGGAAGTCGACAGCGTCTGCCCCTATTGCGGGGTCGGCTGTCAGATCACCTACAAGATCAAGGACGACGAAATCCTCTATGTCACCGGCCGCGACGGGCCGGCCAACGAGAAGCGGCTCTGCGTCAAGGGACGCTTCGGTTTCGACTATGTCGCCAACGACCAGCGGCTGACGAAACCCCTCATCCGCCGTGACGATGT
>CAYGKX010000075.1:328-12807 GCA_964350225.1 uncultured Rhodospirillaceae bacterium
GGCGACCTGGGACGAGGCGCTGGACCGGGCGGCAAGCGGCCTCAAAGGACTGCGCGAGGCCCATGGCGACAAGGCGCTGGCCGGCTTCGGCTCGGCCAAGTGTTCCAACGAGGAAGCCTACCTGTTCCAGAAACTCGTACGTACGGGCTTCGGGAACAATAACGTCGATCACTGTACGCGCCTGTGCCACGCGTCGTCGGTCGCGGCGTTGATGGAGGGCATCGGCTCCGGCGCCGTTACGGCCCCCTTCACAGCGGTCCAGGATGCAGACGTCATCATTGTGATCGGCGCCAACCCGACCGAGAACCACCCCGTCGCCGCGACCTATTTCAAGCAGGCCGCCAAGGACGGCAAGACGCTGATCGTCGCCGACCCCCGCGGGCAGGCGTTGAAGCGCCACGCCACGCATATGCTCCAGTTCAAGCCGGCCTCCGACGTCGCGCTGACCAACGCGCTGCTCAACGTCATCATCGAGGAAGGCCTTTACGACCGGCAGTATGTCGAGGCGCATACCCTCGGCTTCGACGCGATCCGGGAGAACGTCAAGGACCTGACGCCGGAAGAAATGGCGCCGATCTGCGGCATCGATGCGGAGACCCTGCGGACCGTCGCGCGTACGTACGCCAAGGCGGAACGATCGATCATCTTCTGGGGCATGGGCGTGGCCCAGCATATCCACGGCACGGACAACTGCCGCAATCTCATCGCCCTCGCGACATTGACCGGCCATGTCGGCCGGCCGGGCACCGGGCTCCACCCGCTGCGCGGCCAGAACAACGTTCAGGGCGCCTCCGACGCCGGGTTGATCCCGATGGTGTTCCCCGACTACCAGAATGTCGAGGATGACGCGATCCGCGCCAAGTTCGAGGATTACTGGGGCGCCAGGATCGCGCCGGAACGCGGCCTGACCGTCGTCGAGATCATGAATGCGATCATCGCCGGCGAAATTCGCGGCATGTACATCATGGGCGAGAACCCGGCCATGTCGGATCCGGACACGTCGCATGCCCGCGCGGCCCTGGCCAAGCTCGACCATCTCGTGGTCCAGGACCTGTTCCTGACCGAGACGGCCTTTCACGCCGACGTCGTCCTGCCCGCCTCCGCCTGGCCCGAGAAGGACGGCACGGTTTCCAACACGAACCGCCAGGTCCAGCGGGGCCGCGCGGCCCTGCCGCTGCCAGGCAACGCCCGCCAGGACTGGTGGATCGTGCAGGAGATCGCCCGGCGCCTCGGCCTTCCCTGGAACTATGCGGGCCCGGAGGAGGTTTATGGCGAGATGGCCGGCATCATGCCCTCCCTGAACAACATCACCTGGGAGCGGGTGAGCCGCGAGGGCTCCGTCACCTATCCCTGCGATGCGCCCGACAGGCCGGGTAACGAGATCGTCTTCGCGGAAGGCTTCCCGACGGCGGATGGGCGGGCGAAGCTGTATCCGACCGTGCCCCAACCGCCGCACGAGACGCCGGACGAGGAGTATCCGATGGTTCTCATCACCGGCCGTCAGCTCGAACACTGGCATACGGGGGCCATGACCCGGCGTTCCGCCACCCTCGACGCGCTCGAGCCGGAGGCGGTCGCCTGCCTGAGCCCGACGGATTTCGGACGCCTGGGGATCGCCCCCGGGGACCCTGTTCGCGTCTCCACCCGCCGCGGCACGATCGAGCTCAAGTCGCGCGCCGATACGGCAATCCAGCCGGGCATGGTCTTCATCCCCTTCTGCTATGCCGAGGCCCCGGCCAACTGGCTGACCAGCCCGCAGTTCGATCCTTGGGGCAAGATCCCGGAGTTCAAGTTCAACGCAGCCAAGGTCGAGATAGCGGCCTAGGCACCGGCCGCGGCTGCCTGCTTTTTTCAATCGTCTCCGCTGCCGGCGCACTTGCCCGGCGCCGCTCTCGCGCCCATGCTGGTGCGCTATGGTCGACCGACGAACCGTTCAGACTCCGCAAGAATTCGCTCCGCCTGTGATCCGGTTGCGCGGGGGATGCGTATTCCCTTCCAACTTCCGACGGGACTGCTGGGACGGCCGATCATGTTCGACGAAGCGCCCACAATGGCGCAGGAAGACCGATTGGCTCGCGATGCCATCGCCGCAAGCGGACTGTTGGCAATGAGCGGGCAGGATCGGCACCGCCAGCGCAAGGCGGCCAGCGAGGACGACGCCCGGTTGCGGAGCCTGTTGGCGGCCGTGGCCGAACGTCAGGACAGGGCCGCCTTTGCGGAACTGTTCGATCATTTCGCCCCGCGCCTCGCGGCCTTCGTCATGCGCTCCGGCGCCGGCAAGGAATTGGCGGAGGAACTGGCCCAGGAGGCCATGATCTCCGTCTGGCGCAAGGCAACCAGCTTCGACCCCGCCCGCGCGGCGGTATCGACCTGGGTCTTCGCCATCGTGCGCAACAAGCGGATCGACCGGCTTAGACGCGAACGGCGGCCGGAGATCGCCGAAGAGGATTATCTGGCTCAGTACGAGCCGCCGCAGGATGCGCTCGACATCGTGGAGGGCGCGGAAACGGAGACAACCCTGCGCAAGTCGGTGGCCTCTCTGCCACCCGACCAGGCGCAGGTGATCGAAAAGGCGTTCTACGAGGACAAGTCGCACTCGACGATCGCCGAGGAACTGAACCTGCCGCTGGGCACGGTGAAATCTCGTATTCGCCTCGCGCTCGGCCGCCTGAAGGACATGGTTACGGACGAAGAACGGTTATGATCAAGCATCACCCGAGCGAAGAGTTTCTCTTCGACTATGCGACCGGCGGCCTGCCAGAGCCGCAGGCCCTTGTCGTGGCGACGCATATCGCCCTTTGCCACAGCTGCCGAACGACGGTCGAGCGCTGCGAGGCCGTGGGCGGCGACCTCCTGGAGCGGACAGAGCCCGCCGTCCTGCCGGACGACGCCCTGGACCGTGTCTTCGCGCGTCTGGAACGGGCCGAGGAAGAAGTGCCGCCCGTCGCGATAGACCCGGAAACGCGGCGCAGCCTGCCCTCGCCGCTGTGGCCCTATGTCGCCGGGGGGCTCTCCGGCCTGGCCTGGCGCCGGCGCGGCAGCGGGGTGGAAAGCGCAGAGATTACCACTTCCCGTGGAGACTTCATCAGCCGGCTCCTGCGCATCGCGCCGGGGCGGGCGGTGCCCTCTCATACCCACGAGGGTTCCGAATTCACCCTCGTTCTCCAGGGCGGGTACCACGACGGCACAGTTGGGTACGCCCGGGGGGATTTTCAGTTTGCCGATGGCTCCCTCGACCACAGGCCCGTGGCCGATTCGGGCGAACCGTGCCTGTGCCTCGCCGTTCTCGACGCGCCGATGCGCCTGACCGGACGCGTGGGGCGTCTCGTCAACCCGTTCGTCCGGCTGTAGGGCCGACGCCGGCCGGCAAGGCGGCGCTTCATCATGCCCCTCCCCTTTACCAGGGTCTGGATCACCGGCGCGAGTTCGGGCATCGGCCGGGAACTGGCGTTGCGGCTGGCGCGCGAGGGGTGCGATGTCGCCGCCAGCGCGCGCAGCGCAGACGATCTTGCGGCCTTGTCGAAGGAGGCAAGCGAACTGCCCGGATCGATCCTGCCGGTCCCGCTGGACGTGACCGACGGTACGGCCTGCGAGGCGTCGGCGGCGCACGTCCGTGATGCTCTGGGCGGCCTCGACCTCGTGGTCCTGAATGCGGGCACGTATCTGCCAGTCTCCGCGCAACGGTTCGATCGGGGCGCGGCGATGACGCAGATCGACGTCAACCTTGGGGGCACCGTCAACATGCTGGCCGCCATCCTGCCAGGCATGATGGCGGCCGGCGCAGGAAAAATTGCGGTTGTCGCCTCCGTCGCCGGCTATCGCGGCCTGCCGACCGGGGCGGCGTATGGTGCGACCAAAGCGGCACTCATCAATCTCTGCGAATCACTGAAATTCGACCTCGACCGGGCGGGTGTGCGGATACAGGTCGTCAATCCGGGCTTCGTCAAGACGCCGCTGACCGACAAGAACGAATTCAAGATGCCGTTCCTGATGCCGGTCGAGAAGGCCGTCGACCGGCTTGTCAGCGGTCTCGCGACCAACCGGTTCGAGATCACGTTCCCGAGGCGGTTTACCTGGATGCTGAAGCTGATGCGCTGCCTGCCGTATGCGCTTTATTTCCCGATCGCGCGCCGGGCGACGAAAAGCTGACGGTGGTCATCCTGGTGCGCGGAAGGAGGCTGCAAGGCGGCCGAGCCGGACGCCCCATTTACTGGCGTCGGACAGGTTGATCATCACACCGTCTTCCTGAAGAAACATGCGGTCGTCGAACCGCATGTTGATTGTGCGACTGCCCACCGGAACAGCGAGCGTGTACCGCCAGCGGATGATCGATCCGTCGCGCTCGCCCCGCGCCGTACCGACGATATCGCCAGCCGTGGCCGTGTAGGACCTGTCGTCCAGGATGCGTACACGCCACTGGCGCCGCTGCTGCCTGCCGTCGCGAAACCGGAAATCCTCCTCAAGCAGGAAGATGTCGCCGTCCCAATGTCCCAGGGTGTCGACGGTGAATTCCTGGCGCAGGTTGCCGAAACGGTCCTGGAAGACGCCATGACCGCGCACCAGCCCCTCGAAATAGCGCTCGAGCCGGAGTTCCGGCCGGCGCGATACAATGGCGCCGGAAGAGGCCATTTCCGCTTCTCCGTCGCTGTCCTGCCGCAGGTCTTCCTGAAGACGATCCATTCGTTTCAGCCACCGATTTCCTTGACGCGCGCGCCGGGCGCGCGCGGTTCTGTATCCTTGTTACGGCGGCTGTGACGGGTTGGATCAGTGCGGAGAGCGGGCTGGCCCCGCCGGTCAGGCCCCGCCGGTCAGGCCCCGTCAGGCCCGGGTCAGGGCGATCTGGCGCACGTCGATGTTGCCGGCGCGAAACCCGCCCTCGCAATAGGCGAGATAAAGCCGCCACATGCGCCGGAACCGCTCGTCGAAATCGAGCCGGGTCAGGCGGGGCCAGGCCTCCTCGAACCGCGCACGCCATTCGGCCAGCGTGCGGGCATAGTCAAGCCCGAAGCCGTCGTCCTTGAGCCACGTCAGCCCGGCATCCCGGACGCGGTCGGCCAGGACCCGGGGAGATGGCAGCATGCCGCCGGGGAAGATAAAGCGCTGGATGAAATCGACGCCGCGCCGGTAATAGTCGAACAGCCGGTCCTCGATCGTAATGATCTGGAGCGCCGCCCGACCGCCGGGTTTCAGGATCTCGTTCAGCTTCTCGAAGAAGGCCGGCCAGTACTCCTCGCCGACCGCCTCGAACATCTCCACCGAGACCACATGATCGAACCGGTCGTCGATGTCGCGATAGTCGACCAGTCGAATATCAACCCGGTCCTCCAGCCCTTCCGCCGCAATCCGGGCCGTCGCGTGATCGAACTGTTCCTTCGAAAGGGTGATCGCCGTGACCTTCAGGCCACGTTCCCGTGCGGCGATGGAGGCGAAATGGCCCCATCCACAACCGATCTCAAGGACCGTTTCGCCGGGCTTGGCACCGAGCAAGTCCAGCAGCCGGCGGCACTTGTGGACCTGGGCACTTTCCAGATTGTTCGCGCCGTCGGCGAAAACGGCCGACGAGTAGGTCATCGTCGGGTCGAGCCACTCCCGGTAGAAATCGTTCCCCAGGTCGTAGTGATAGGCGATGTTGCGCCGGCTGCCCGATTTCGTGTTGCCCCTGGCCTTGTGGCGAATGCGGTCGACCAGGCGTTGGAAACCGGCCGCCCGATGGGGACGCGCGGCGGCGTGCCGTCGGTGGAGGGCACCCAGCTCTATCGTCGCGGCGAGATCGGGGCTGTCCCACTCGCCGGCCATATAGCCTTCGGCGAGGCCGATCGTGCCGCCGAACAGAAGCCGGCGCAGAAGGCGCCAGCGGTGTACCTGAATGATCGCCGACGGTCCGGGCTCCGTTCCCGCATGGCGGCTCTCCATGCCGTCGGGCCAGCGGATGATGAGATCCCCGTACCGAAAATGGCGATCGATAAAGCGCACGAGCCAGCCGCGCGGCCCCGCCGTCGGCTTTGTCGTCGTCTCCGTCGTTGGCCCCGTCGTTGGCCCCGTCGTCCCAGTCGGTTGTGCCTCTGCGTCGCGCCGCGACATGCGGTGCTCGTCGCCGGTCGGCGTCATCCCGTCAATCCCTGCTCCCGGCCCGGGCGGGCCCGCGACACCGGCCCGGACGCGGCGGGCGCGTCCGGGAGCCGATCTTGAGGAACGTGTTTATGGTATTTCGCGCCCTTGCGCCAGAGGCGGAGCGCCTCCCAATGAATGCCGGCGAGGACTTTGAGAGACATCAGCGGATAGGCGAAGAAGGCGCGCAGGAGCGATCGGTCGCTGAGGGGCGCCCGACGGCCGGACAACGTCGCGCGCAGGAACTCCCCATCCGCATCCCGCTCGCGGATCAGGACGGACACCGTCTCTGCCGGCGGCTTGATGCGAAAGGCGTAGGTCGCGTTCATCCCGATGAAGGGCGAAACATAGAAATCCTTGGCGCAGCTTTGTGCCACAACACCCCGTGCCGCATCGTCGGGCGCGACCGGGAGGACATACGCGTGACGTTCGCCGAAGGTATTGTGGACCTCATGTATGATCGCCGCCAGCCCGCCGTCCGGTCGGTGGCAGAAATAGAGGCTGAGCGGGTTGAACACGATTCCCAGGATGCGTGGGAAGCAGAGCAGACGAATGGGGCCGCCGGCGATGTCGATGCCGGCCGTCCGCAACTGACGCTCCGCCCAGATCCGCGGCGGCTCGTCGTCGGCGGTGCCATGGTCCCGGTTGGAAAGGCTGAAGAGCCCGAAGCGATTGAGGCCGAAGAGCCTCAGGCGGCGCGCGACTGTCGGTAGCTCGTCCAGATCGAGATAGAGCGAGAAGACCCGGTAGCGAAAGCGATGCTGGACCGGCATCAGACGGGCGTGCATCACTTGCCCGAAGTAGATCGCGGAGGTCATGCCGCCACCGGCAGCGGCATGGGTTCCGGCGCAGCCGGGGCCGCGCCGTGAGCCGCGCCAGCCACCGCATCGACCCAGGGCGCCTCGACGCCAAGTCCACGGGCGACCGCCATGCCCGCCTTGAGCCCGTCCTCGTGAAACCCGTAGCCGCAGTAGCTGCCACAAAACCAGGTCCGCTGACCGCCCTGCAAACCCGCGATCTCCGATTGCGCCGCCAGTGCGGCGGCATCGAACAGCGGGTGGTCGTATTCGAACCGGGCATGCACCGTTTCCGGTGCCGGCGCGTCCGGCGTATTGAGGCTCAGGAAAATCGGCTGGCGCGGGTCGAGGGGCTGCAAGCGGTTCATCCAGTAGGTAACCGAGACAGGGGCCAGCGCGTTCGACCGGCGGTCCGAGCGGTAGTTCCAACTGGCCCAGGCTGCACGCCGCCTTGGCATGAGTGCCGGGTCCCCGTGCAGAATGCCCCGATTCCGCTGATAGGAGAAGGCGCCGAGAACCCGCCGTTCTTCGGCGGATGGCTCGGCCAGCAGGGCGAGCGCCTGATCTGCATGGGCCCCGATCACACAATGATCGAAATGTTCGATCCCCGCCTCCGTCTCCACCGCAACCCCGCCCGGGTACCGGCGAAGGCTTCGGACCGGACGGTGAAGATGAATGGGACCCGAGATACCCGCGGCGAGGCGACGGACATACTCCCGGCTGCCGCCCCGTACCGTGCGCCAGGCTGGACGGTTGCCAACCTGAAGAAGACCGTGGTTATCGCAAAACCGGATGAAACTCTGGGCCGGGAATTCCAGCATCGCGGAGACCGGACCGGACCAGATAGCCGCCGCCATGGGCAGGAGATGCTGCTCGCAGAAGGCCTTTCCGTATCCATTCCGCTCCAGCACCTCGCCGAGTGTCAGACCCAGAAGCGCAGGGTCTTCACCCCGGCCGCGCATGTCGCCGTAGAAGCGCCGAACGTCCCACAGCATGCGCCAGAAGGCGGGCCGGAGGAGGTTCCGGCGCTGGGCGAAGAGCCCGCGCAGGCGGCGCGCACCGGCATATTCCATGCGACCGCCGTCGGCCGATACCGAAAAGGACATATCGCTCGGCGCCGTCGGCACATCGAGACGGTCGAAGAGCGCGGTCAGGTTCGGATAGTTCGCTTCGTTATAGACGATGAAGCCGACATCGACCGGGATCGGTCCGTCGCGTCCGGGCACCTCCACCGTATGGCTGTGGCCGCCGATATGCCCGCCGGCCTCGAAAACCGTCACGTTATATTTGTGGGACAGCAACCAGGCGGCCGACAGGCCGGCGATCCCGGAGCCGACAACGGCGATGGATTGGACGGATGAAATGTCGGCAATTTCCGCGCGGCGCACCCGACCGGGGGCGAGTGGCGCGGAAGCGGTCACGACGCCATCAAACATTTGTGACTTCCCCGGTTAACCTTTGTGGATGTGCACTGTCCTACGTTGGCAAGGGAATTTCGGATCAAACCAAAGCCGAACTGGCGCGTTATCCATCGCGAACCATTGATGATCCGATGCATTAAGCCGGGCGTATTGATAGGCGAGCGGTTATCAGGAGGTACATGACAGGACCTGCGGCCGCCCGCCAAGGAGAGAGCGATGGGCAGTGCGACAAGACGGTCGACCTTCGGTCAAACCAAGCTTTTGTCGGAGGCGCGTGAACGCGAATTGCTTGAACGATGGGTCGATGACCACGATCAGGTTGCCCTCGATGAACTGATCACCTCGCACAAACCCCTCGTACTCAAGATCGCCTCGCGCTACCGGAACTATGGGCTGCCGCTCGCCGACCTCGCCCAGGAAGGGTATGTCGGGCTGATGGAAGCGGCGCACCGCTTCGACCTGGAGCGGGAGGTGCGTTTCGCGACCTATGCACAATGGTGGATCAAGAGCGCGATCCAGGACTATGTCCTGCGTAACGGTTCCTCGGTGAGGACCGTCACATCGTCGCGGCAGAAATCCCTGCTCTTCACTTTGCGGCGCCTGCTGAACGACCCGGCATCGGACAACATGCCGTCGCCGGAAACCCGCGACCGCCTCGCCGCGCAGTTCAGCGTGTCCACGGCCTCGGTCGACCGGATGGCTCAGCGGCTGGGCGTTCGCGACCAGTCCCTTGACGCCGAGTTCGGGCCGTCCGGCGGGCTCACCCTCCGCGAGCTCCTGCCCGACGACGGCCCGTCTCCCGAGGAGATCGTCAGCAACCGGGACGAACGCAACCATCATCGAGAGTGGCTTGTCGAGGCGCTGGCCGAGTTGCCGGAACGGGAGAGGCGGATCATCGTCGAACGGCATCTGGGCGAGGAGAAACCGATCCTGCGCGACCTGGGCGATGAATTCGGGGTCAGCAAGGAACGGGTCCGACAGCTGGAGAAACGCGCTTTCGAACGGCTGCGCGCGGCGATGATCGAGCGGCGCAACATCGCCAACGCCTGAGGCCTTCCCCCTCGCCGGTCACCCGACGACGATCAGGGCGTCCAGCGCGATTACGCCGTCCGGCGTCGCGCGCAGCGGATTGATGTCGATCTCCGACACCGTCGGGTGCGCCGCCAGGAAATCTCCCATCGCAACGATGGCGTTGATGACCGCCCCCCGGTCGCACGGGGGTGCCCCGCGCCAGCCGTCGAGCATCTTGCCGCCCCGCAAGGCGGCGAGCATGGCCTCCGCGTCCGCCGCGCCAAGCGGGGCGAGGCCTACCGCAACGTCTCCCATCGCCTCCGCCGCGGTGCCGCCGAGCCCGATGAGAACGGCCGCCCCCCAGCTTCCGTCTTGGCGACCGCCGAGGATCAGGTCGACACCGGACGGCGCCATCTCCTCGATCAGGTAGCCATGGCCGCCACCCGCGCCGGCATCGATCCGGTCGAGCGCATCGGCCAGGTGTTCCGGCGTGCCAATCCCGAGATGGACGCCACCCGCTTCCGTCTTGTGGGCGACGGCGGCGTCGAGGATCTTGACGGCGACGGGTTTGGCGAGGCTGTCGAAGGCCGCCCGGGCGGCCGACCGGTCGGGGCACGCGACGCCCTCAGGGATCCGTATGCCGAGGTCCGCGACGATCCGCTTCGCTGCGGCTTCGTCGAGGGGGCCTTCCGGCAGCGCCGGACCCGCGTCAGCCGCGGTATGGGCGGCCCGCTCCCGCCGCCGCCACTGTGCCTGGGCGTCTCGCGCCAGGGCGGCGAGCCCGGACGCCGCGCGTTCCGGCGACCGATAGGACGGAACGCCCGCTGCCTCCGTCCGCGCAACGACCGGGGCGACGTCGCCCTCGGCCCCACCCGTGCCATAGAGGATCGGTGCCGCGAGACCCGGCTGGGTGAGGGCCGCGACCGGGTCCATCGCGCCCGTCTCGTAGAGCGCATAGGCAAGGACGGCGTCGATCGACGGATCGCCCGCGAGCGACTTCAGGACATCCCCGTAGGTCTCTCCCGGCCGGCCGGTATCGACCGGGTTCTTCATGTAGGTCATCGGCGGCAGGAGAGATGCGATTTTCGCTTCCGTCTCCGCGGAGACCACCGGCATGGAGATGCCGCGGAGCTTGAGGAAATCGGCGATGATGAGACCGGGACCGGCCTGGCCGGTGAGGAGACCGACACCCGGATCCGGCGTCGGCGCGAGACGGCACCGGCGCAGGGCGCGGGCGGCATCCAGCGCCTCTGCGGTCGTGTCGACGACCACTGCCCCTGCCGCCTCCAGCCCTGCACGGGTCAGTGCACAGTCCCCCATCAGGTTGCCGGTGTGGGACCTGGCGAAGGCCCCCACGTCCGTCCGGCCGATCGGCAGGGCTACGATCGCCGTACTGTCCGCCGCGGCGGCAATCGCGTCGTGCAACCGCCGCCCGTCGACGACGCCTTCCAGGTGCAGGATGACGACATCGACATCGTCGCGCGCGCCGAGATAGGCGACCATGTCCGCAGCCCTGATGTCGACGGCGTTGCCGAGGCCGACAGCGAGGGCAAGGCCGATATCCTCCTCCAATGCCGAAAAGGCAACGGCCAGGTTGACCCCGCCGCTTTGCGCGACGATGGCGACGTTGCCGGGCTTCAGGGCACGGCCTTCCGGCAGGAAGGTCCCGAGCATGTTGTCGGCGGGCGCAACGAAGCCCGACGTGTTGGGCCCAAGGAGCCGGATGCCCGTATCGCGGCAGATTGCCGCGAGGTCGGCCTGAAGGTCGCCACCGCGCTCGGTCTCGCCGAACCCGCCTGAGACGATGATGTCCGCCCCCGCCCCCCGGTCCGCGGCGGCGCGCAGCGCGGCGGGCGAGGCGCCCGCCGGGATTCCCATCATGACGAGGTCCGGGGCCTGGGGCAGGCTGGCCAGGTCCGGATAGACCGGGAGGTCGAGGATCCTGTCGGCGCGGGGGTTGACCGGAAAGACGGTGCGGCCGGAGCCGAGCGCCGCCTCGACCAGTTTGTAGCCGGCCTTTTCCGGAGAGGCGGACGCGCCGACGACGGCGACCGTTTCGGGCCGGAACAGCCGGTCGAGGCCGTCCCGCTCTGTATTGGAGGACGTCATTTCAGGCCTTTGCTCTTCGGGCGCCCAGGACCGGCCCCTGCCGCTTGACGCGGCGGCTGGGCAGTTCTTCGGCCACATAGGCGTTGTTGATCCAGGAGGTCACGGTCGCGACGAAGCCAATGAGGAGCGCGAAGCCGATCAGGTGGGAGTTGCCGGCCGTGAGCCAGGTCATCGGCTGGCCCATGACCGGAAGGAGCCCCAGGGTGTTGCCCCAGGATATCAGCCAGTGGGCGACATGCATCCACGCCAGGCCATAGAGGGTGAAACCAAGGACGATGCCGGCATTCTGCTCCCCGAAGTCGCCCTTGGCGAAGCGCTTCTCGACCGACCGGCCGAGCAGGAACAGGACCATGACGTAAAAGAGCTGAACGAACAGCATGAGCAGCCCGGACAGGCCGCCAAAACGGTTGATGAGGAAGGCGGTAATGAAGTCGTCCTGCACGGCGGGCAGGGTCATGACCGCCCCGTTCGCGCCATACCAGGCGCGGGCCCCGAACCAGCCGCCCTGGCCGACGAAATCCATCGACCCCAACACCTGTGATCCGCTGTGCGGGTGGAGCTGCGGCTGCGCCCAGACCTGGATGCGGTCCTTCTGCGGGAAGCCGTCGGGCACGATGTCCGGGTTCTGGTAGACATAATACATCAGCGCCACGACGCCGACGACGACCAGCAGGACGAGCGGCCGGATCACCATGAAAAAGCGGCCGGCCCTGGAGAACTGGGCCTGCTTGCCGCCGATCCGCCAGAGCCACGCGAAGAGCACGACCGTCATGATGACCATCGGCGAAAAGTCGCGGACCCCGACGACGATCGAGGCGATGAAGAGGAAAAAGAGCCCGGCGAACCGGAAATAGGGCGCCATGAAAGCGAGCGGCGACTGGCGGAAGGCGCGCACTTCCCGCTGCCGTGCCTCGGTAATGTGCATGCCGACATAGCCGAGCAGGATGACGAAGATCGTCTTCACCAGTTCGACGGGCTGGATGCCCGCGATGACTTCCTCGCTGCCAAGCAGGAACTGGAGGCCCATGGCGAC
>CAYGKX010000076.1:0-12795 GCA_964350225.1 uncultured Rhodospirillaceae bacterium
GTCCTGGATCCGGTCGAGGACAGTGCCGATCGATGCGGTGGCGCCGAAGAACAGTGCGCCCGTGATGCGATAGATCACCACGTCCGGATTGGCAGCGGCCTTCTCGCCATACTCGCCCCGCGGATCCTGAGTGTCGGCCAAATCCCGACCGACGAGCGGCATCTGGGTCGCGACGGCCGTCGTCCGGCTCATACGCTGGATGAACAGGACCGATCCGAGGGCGAAACCCACCACGATGGCTTCGGTCAGGTCCCGAAAGATGGTCAGGAAGAAGGTCGCGCCGAGAACCGTCGCCTCGCCCCAGCCCGACCGGACGAGGATGGCGATGGCCGGCTTCTCGATCATGTTCCAGGCGACGAGGGCCAGGACCCCTGCCAGCGCGGCGAGCGGGATATAGGCGGCGAGCGGTGCCGCCACCAGCATGAAGAGCAGGAGGAACAGGGCATGGAGCATGCCCGCGACCGGTCCATGCGCGCCAGATCGGACATTGGTCGCCGTGCGGGCGATGGTGCCGGTCACGCAGAACCCGCCAAACAAGGCCGAACCCAGGTTGGCCGCACCCTGCGCGACCAGTTCGCAGTTCGAGCGATGGCGCCGGCCAGTCATGCCATCGGCGACGACGGCGGAGAGATGCGACTCGATCGCGCCGAGCAACGTGAAGGAAAGCGCCGCTGGCAGAACCGCGACGATCCGGTCGACGGAAAGATCCGGCAGGCTGGGGATCGGTAAGGTGGAGGGTATGCCGCCAAACTTCGTGCCGATGGTCTGGACCGGCAGTCCCAGCAGTGCCGCGGCCGCCGCGATCAGCGCCACGACCAGCAGCATTCCGGGCCAGTGAGGCCGCAACCGTTTCAATCCCACGATCCCCAGGATCGTCGCGGCCGACACGGCGACAGCGGCCGGCGTGAGGCTCTCGCGTACCGACCAGAGCGCCGGGATCTTCTCCAGAAGCTCGCCCGGCTCTTCCGCGAGCACGAGTCCCAGGAGTTCCTTGATCTGGCTCGCGAAGATGATGACGGCGATACCGGCCGTGAACCCCACGGTGACCGGGAACGGAATGAACTTGATGAAGGTACCGAGCCTGAGGAAGCCCACGATGGCGAGCATCAGGCCCGACAGGAAGGTCGCGAGGATCAACCCATCCACCCCGTGCACGGCCACTGTGGCCGCGACCAGCACGATGAAGGCGCCCGCCGGTCCGCCGATCTGAAAGCGCGAGCCCCCAAGGAGGGAGACGAAAAAACCCCCGACGATGGCCGTGTAGAGCCCCTGAGCGGGGGTCGCACCCGAGGCGATGGCAATGGCCATCGAGAGGGGCAGCGCCACGATGGCGACCGTAAGCCCGGCAAGGGCATCCGCCCGAAACTGTCGTTGCCCATAGCCCTCGCGAAGAACGGTGAAAAGCTTTGGCGTGAAGAGTTCGGCGTAGCTCGGCGCGGTGTCCTTTCGGGTGGTCGGGTCGCTCATATGGGGCCGCACCTTTCGTCGGTATACGGCGGGGTCGCTGGCACGAGGTCGGCGGTCGCCGTCGCGGGTCAGGAATTCACTGTCTGTCGGAGGGCGATTTCAGGCGGACGCCGCGGCCACCGGACATACTGGAAGCGCCATCTCCGATGAGTTCAGCGCCGGCCAGGTCGAGAGCCTCCACGACCTTGATCAGGCTATCCACCACGCCCCGGACGTTGCCGTTGCTCGCCTCCATACGTTGGATGGTGGGAACGGAGAGCCCGGAGAGGTCGGCCAGGGTCTTCTGGTCGATGCCAAGCAGGGCGCGAGCGGCACGCATCTGAGCTGCGGTGATCATAATCCTGCACGAGAGTTTACGATATGATGCTCACAATAACATAATTCATATCTTAAACATCAATTATTATCGCATGAGCATGTAAATTAATGGCAGAGCAATTTCCCTCCGCTGGGCCCGGGCGGACAAGAATGATGCGTACGGGATCGTCGCTTCGATGCAGGCTTGGCCTTGTCGCTCGGAACAACCGCGCCGTCTCGGCGCCGACTTTCGAACCCCAGCCCTGACCCGGGTCCTGCGACCGTTCAGTCGCGGCGCCTGAAGAGCCCGCGCAGCCGCCGCCACAAGGCACCGGCCTCGCGGATCGGATCGAGGCGGCCCCGAAGCCGCGCCGTCATCCGCTCCAGACGGGGATTCCGGGCGAGCGCCGCCGCGACGAGGGCGTCGACGATCTCGCGCAACTGAAGGCCGGCGCGTATGACGCCCCCCTCCTCCACGACGCGAACGACAAGCATCGAATTGCCGAGGGGGATCCGGTTCCCTGGCTGTGGCTCTGAAGCAAGATGCCCCGCGATATAGTCGGCGACGGTAAGCGCCCCGTCTTCCACGGCAACTTCCAGATTATACATCGCGGCGATATCGCCGATCCGGGCCTCCCCATTCACGGGCAGTTCTCCGATGGGCGGTTCCATACGACGGACGACATCCGGCGATTCGACGAAAAGCTGGTCAAGCCGCGGAACGCGGTCCGGCGGCGCGAGCAGGTAGACATAGTCGCCAGGCCGCAGGGCGCCAGCCTCGGGCGGCCCGAGGATCTCGTTCTCCCGTACGACGAGGAGCAGACGCGACCAGGGCGGCATTCGGGACAGCGCCAGGATCATGCTGTCGGCGGCGATCGGATAGCCGACCATCTCCTGGTCGACCTGGCCCGGAATATCGATCTCGAATCGATGGACGTTGGCGGCCGTCCGCCGCAGTGCCACGCCGAGCCGTCGCGCGACGCCGGTCAGGGTCCAACCCTGCAGGAGCAGGGAAAAGAGCACGACGAAGAAAGCGACGTTGAAGAACACTTCGCCATACGGCAGTCCCGCCAGGGTCGGGATGGCGGCCAGGAAGATGCTTACCGCGCCGCGCAATCCCACCCAGGACGCGAAGAGCTTCTCGCGATTGCCGAAGCCGAAAGGCGTGAGGCACAACCAGACCGCCGCGGGACGCGCAACGAAGGTCAGGGCGACGGCGACGGCAAGGCCAGGCAACGCATACTCCAGCAAGGTACGCGGCGTCACGAGAAGTCCCAGCACAAGGAACATGACGATCTGGCAAAGCCACGTCGCGGCATCGTGGAAGCCCACGATCGACGGATAGGCACGGACCGGCCGGTTCGCCATGACGAGGCCGGTCAGATATACGGCGAGGAGACCGCTGCCGCCCGCGAGCGACGTGATCGCGTAAATGAAGATCACACCGGAAATGACGAACAGCGGATGGAGGCCGCCCGGCATCTCGATCCGGTTCAGAAGCGTCGAGACGGCAAGCCCGCCCACGACCCCCGCGACCAGGCCGATGGCGCCCTGCTGGGCAAGCTTCAGGATGAGGTCCCAGCTGGGGGAGAAGCCGCCGGCGAGGAGCAATTCCGTCAAGACGATCGTGACGAAAACCGCGATCGGATCGTTGGTGCCGGACTCGATCTCGAGAACCGAGCCGATACGCGGCTGAAGCCGCAGTCCGCCCGTCCGCAGCAGAAAGAAGACGGCCGCCGCGTCCGTCGAGGCGACGATACCCCCGAGGAGCAGGGCCTCCAACGGTTCGAGCTCGGGGATCACGTAACAGGCAGCCAGCCCTGTCAGTCCTGCCGTGACAAGCACGCCAAACGTGGCGAGGAGCAGCGATGGGGCAACCGCCCCCCGGAAGGTCGTGAGCTTTGTCCTGAGCCCGCCGTCGAACAGGATCACAGACAGGGCAAGCGAGCCGATCAGATAGGTCGACCGATAGTCGTCGAAGGCGAGGCCACCGGGCCCGTCTTCCCCCGCCAACATCCCGATGACGAGAAAAACAAGCAGAAGGGGGGCGCCGAACCGTGTCGCGACGAGGCTGGAAAAGATGCCGAGGAGAACCAGAAGGGCGCCGATCAGGATGGCGAAATTGACGAGATCCAGATTGGCCATGATCGCGGTTCGACGCTATGCCCTCTGACAGTGGGGATTTCCGGCATCATAGCGCATCGGGCGATGGGGGAGCCATCGGCTCACTGCATACGCCTCATTGCTCCGCACCTATATCCTGTGACACACGGCAAGCGCCGGGCGCGTCACGAAATCAATCGCGCGTCCCTCGGCCGGAAACCCTGTTGCGATGGGAAGGAATGGTCGGAGCGGCGGGATTCGAACCCACGACCTCTTGTCCCCCAGACAAGCGCGCTAACCAGGCTGCGCCACGCTCCGATCCTGGCCCCGTCCGGGGCGTGCCCCAAGGTCCGGCGGTGCCGGTGGGCGGGGCGCACAATATGCGGTCCCGGGGGCAAAAGGCAACATATGTGCTGCCCGAAAAAGGCCGAAAAAGATGGTCTCAGCCGACGGCGCGGTCGATCAGGGTCCGCAGGTCGCGAAGCTCTCGCACAAGGCCCTGCAATTCTGCCCGCACCTTCGGCGACAGGCCATCTCCGCCACCGGCGGACGCCCCCTTCCCAGACGGTGCTCCGTCCCGGGCCGGCACCATCTCGGCCGCCGACGACGACTGATGGGGGATCGATCCGCGCCCGCGCGACTGGCTGCGCAGAAGCTTCTGCACGCCTTTGATCGTATAGCCCTCGTGGTAGAGCAGGTCCCGGATCTGGGTCAGGAGGGCGACATCCTCCGGCCGGTAGTAACGGCGGCCGCCACCGCGTTTCAGCGGGCTGATCTGCGGGAACTTTGTTTCCCAGAAACGAAGGACGTGCTGGGCGACATCCAGGTCCGTCGCCACCTCGCTGATCGTCCGAAAGGCGTCGTCCGACCTGTTCTCCTGCCCTTCGCTGCCTGGATCCAGCCGGTCGGCCATGTCGGAACGTTCCTCCCTACTGGCGGCTGCCCGTCAAAGGGGGCGCCGGTGTTCGCTTGAACCGTCAGTCGCGCGGGCCGCGATTGATGCGGTCCTTCAGAATGTTCGAGGCGCGGAAGACCAGAACCTTGCGCGGCAGGATCGGCACTTCCTCGCCGGTCTTCGGATTGCGTCCCGTACGCTGGCCCTTCTCCCGGACCATGAAGCTGCCGAAGGAGGAAATTTTCACGCCCTCGCCCTGCATCAGGGCATCGGCGATCTCGTCGAGAACCTCCTCGACGAACCGCCCGCATTCGTTGCGCGAGAGGTTCAGCTCCTTCCAGACCGCGTCCCCAAGATCGGCCCGCGTGATCGTTTTCCCCGCCATTGAAACCCGTCTCCCCTCAACTCCACGAACGGTACCGGCCAGCGGCCGTCCGGTCAATTCCCCGTTTTATTTCAAACGTTTCGGATGCGCCTTACCAGCGTACGACGCTCGACCCCCAGGCCAGACCGCCACCGATCGCCTCCAGCACCAGAAGATCGCCCTTCTTGATGCGCCCGTCCCGAACCCCCGCGTCGATGGCGAGCGGGATCGAAGCCGCCGAGGTGTTGGCGTGATCCTGAACGGTGAGAATCACCTTGTCCTCGGACAACCCCAATTTCTTCGCCGTACTGTCGATGATCCGCTTGTTGGCCTGGTGCGGCACGAACCAGTCGACCTCATCGATGGTCAGGCCGTTCGCATCGAGCGCTTCCTGTACGCTGTCGGCCAGCTTGGTGACCGCGTGCTTGTAAACCTCCGGCCCCTGCATCCGCACATGGCCCGTCGTGCCTGTCGAGGCGGGACCGCCGTCGACATAGAGAAGGTCGTAGAAACGACCGTCCGAATGGATATGGGTGGACAGAATGCCGCGCGCGGCGGCGTCGCCATCCCAATCCTCGCGTTTGAGGACCACGGCGCCGGCGCCGTCACCGAAGAGCACACAGGTCGATCGGTCTTCCCAGTCGAGGAGCCGCGTAAAGGTCTCCGCCCCGATCACGAGGGCACAGTCGAACTGATTGAGCATCAGCGCATTGTTCGCGACCCCCAGGGCATAAACGAAGCCCGCGCACACTGCCTGCACGTCGAATGCCGCGCCGCGCGTCACGCCGAGTTCCGCTTGAACCCGGGTCGCAGTGGCGGGAAAGGTCATGTCCGGGGTCGTGGTCGCCAGGACAATCAGATCGATGTCGTCGGCCGTCACGCCGGCGTCCGCCATGGCGGCGCGCGCCGCCTTCAGGGCAAGGTCCGAGGTGACCTCGTCGTCGGCCGCCATATGCCGGCGGGCGATTCCTGTACGCGCGACGATCCAGGCATCCGTCGTCTGGACGACGCCTTCCAGGTCGGCGTTGGTCACGACACGCTCCGGCAGATAGGCCCCGCTCCCGGCGACCGTCGCACGGCTCAGCTTCATCATCGGCGTTCTGGTCCTTCGGGTTCGGTGGCTGGCGCTGCGCCTGGAAACGTCCGGCTCTCGAACGCAAGGCATCTGGGGCGGGCGCGGCGCAACCTACCGGCCGCTCCCCCCGCCGTCAATCGGCGGCCGTGGCGCCGTTCCGGGCCGATCGCCTCCCTCACCAGCGCACCAGGGCTCCCGCCCAATTGAAGCCGGCGCCCAGGCCGACCATCAGCACGAGATCGCCCTTCTTGATACGTCCGTCCCGGACCGCCACATCGACCGCGAGCGGGATCGAGCCCGCCGAGGTATTCGCGTGATCCTGTACGGTAATGATCATCTTCTCGGCGGGCAGATTCAGTTTTGCGGCCGTGCTGTCGATGATCCGGCGGTTGGCCTGGTGCGGCACGACCCAATCCACGTCGTCCACCGTCAACCCGTTGCGTTCAAGGATCTCCGCGGAAATCTCGCTCATGCGCGTGACGGCGTGGCGAAAGACGTCCTTGCCCTTCATCAGGATCTTGCCGATAACGCCGGCCTTCGTGCCGCCATCGTTCCAGAGCATCTCCAGGCAATGGCCGTCGGCGCGGATACCCGTATCGATGACGCCCGGCGCGTTAAGATCGCCCGGTGCGGCATCGCCACGGCCAAGGACCACGGCCCCGGACCCGTCGCCGAAAACGGCATAGGTCGTCGCGTCGTTCTCGTCGAGAAGGCAGGACATCCGTTCCGTGCCGATGACCAAGGCCGTCTTTGCCTGACCCAGCATGATCGCGTTGTTCGCGATGGAGATGCCGTACAGGAAACCCGCGCAGGCCGCGCGGATGTCGAAGGCGACGCCGCGTGTGTTGCCGATCGCCGCCTGAACGCTCGCCGCCGTCGCGGGAAAGGTATGGTCCGGCGTGATGGTGCCCAGGATAATGAGGTCGATGTCGTTCGGATCGAGGCCGGACGCCTCCAGCGCGCGTTCCGCGGCCCGGGCCGACATGTGTCCGGTCCACTCGCCGTCCGCCGCGAAGCGGCGGTTGTGGATGCCCGCGCGGCTGACGATCCACTCCTCGGACCGGCCTACGGCATCCGTGATTTCGCTGTTCGGCACGACGCGGTCGGGCAGATAGGAGCCCTGACCGAGAACGACCCCCCGCCCCGACAGCATCGTCAGGCGGTCGCGGCTTGGGCTGGGGCCTCGATCACCGGCGGCTGAAACTCCTTGAGCATCCGCTCCTTGAAGCCGTTCGCCACCATGTCCACGGCAACGCCGATCGCCGTCGCGAATCCGAGGGCATCCGAGCCGCCGTGGCTCTTCACCGCGACGCCGTTGAGCCCCAGGAAGACGGCGCCGTTATAGCGTCGCGGATCGACCCGCGCGCGCAACTTGCGCAGAGCTGGACGGGCGAACAGGAAACCGATGCTCGCGAGCAGGGAACTCTTGAACATCTGCCGCACGAACTCGCCGATCAACACAGCCGTTCCCTCGGCCGTCTTCAGGGCGATGTTGCCGCTGAACCCGTCGGCGACGACAACGTCGACCGTACCCTTGGCAATGTCGTCGCCCTCGATGAAGCCATAGTAATTGATCGGGAAGTTGCCGCTCCGAAGGATCGCGTTGGCGTCCCGGATCGTGCTGTTGCCCTTGACCTCTTCCGAACCGACATTGAGCAGCCCGACGGAGGGCCGGAGCGAGCCCAGGACGGTGCGCGAGAAGAGCTCGCCCATGATCGCGAACTGGACGAGGTTGTCGGAATCGCATTCGATGTTGGCGCCGAGGTCGAGCATGACGCTCTCCCCCTTCGCCGTCGGAAAGAAGGAGGCCATCGCCGGCCGGTCGATGCCGGGCAAGGTTCGCAGCACGAGCTTCGCCATCGCCATCAGCGCGCCGGTGTTGCCGGCGGAGACGACGCCATGTGCGCGACCGTCGCGTACCGCCTCGATCGCCTTGCGCATACTGCTGTTCTTGCCGCTGCGCAGCGCAACACCCGCCTTCGCGTCGTCGGCAACGACATCGGGCGTGTGCACGATCTCGATCGATTTCTTCAGCTTGAAGGTGCGCCTGAGCATCGGCTCAAGCTTTTCCTTGTCGCCGAAAAGCAGGAAATCGACATTTGGAAAGCGCTTGCGCGCGATGGCGGCGCCCCGAATGACGCTGCGGGGCGCATTGTCGCCCCCCATCGCATCCAGCGCGATCACCACCCGTTCGCTCACGTCACGCTACTCCGGTCCTGGCCCCCGTGCGCCCCTTGGGCGCGTCAGACGGCCTCGACTTCGACGATTTCGCGGTCGTTATAGTGCCCGCAGGCCTGGCAGACATGATGCGGGCGCTTCAGCTCGCCGCAATTGCCGCACTCGACATAGGCACCGGGTTTGACCGAGTCGTGGGCCCGGCGCATGTTGCGGCGCGAGCGCGATACTTTTTTCCTGGGAACAGCCATTTGAGGTTTACCTGATAGTTTGCGCCGGTCGGACGAGCCGCCGGCGCATGGAACGATTCCCGCCTTATCTAACGGACGGGGCGCCGGATTTCTAGGGAAAACTCACCCTTTGTCGACAAGGCGAAAGCCTGCGAAATCAGGTGGTTCGCCTTCGCGCTGCTTGGCGCATGGCTGCAACAAGGTGCAAGCACCTATCAAAACCGCTTTCGATCACGCGCACAAGGTGCATAGCGGCGACATTTGCAATGCCGGGCGCAACTTTCTGCAGATCAGAATCCCGGACCACATTGATATCGTGCTCAAACAATAAATCTTCCGGTGGAGACAGTAATTATGCATCACTTCCTCAGAAGCTCAGCCATTTTCAGCACGATCATTCTAGCGACTGCATGCACTATCACCAAAGAAGTTAAACCGGTCAAAACAACGGAGATATCCCGGGTATGCATTCAACATAACCCCTCCGTTCACATGAAGGGTTTCGAACCCACTCTTCAAAGACTGATTGAAACCCGTGGCATCAGAACCAATCGGTTCACGGGTGACGCGCCGGCGGACTGCCAGTTCATTCTCCGCTATACCGCCAACTGGTATTGGGACCTGGCGATGTATCTCACCTATACCCGCATCGATATCTTCGAAGACGGTCGGGTGATCGGCACGGCAGTCTACGACGCGCGACGCGGATCCGCGCGATTGAGCAAATTCGGCTCTACCGAATCGAAGCTCGAACCCCTGGTCTCGAAGCTGCTGCCGGCCCGCTAGACGGTCCCGCGTTCATTGCTCGCGCTTCGACCGCCCCATTCTGGCGGCCAACCCACGAAAGGGATTCTCCTTACCGTCGTCGCCGGCGGAGGCGCGGTCCAGTTCCGCTCCCGGCGCACGCGGGTGCGGGTCGAGCGCAAGGGATAGCTGCTGGGCCACGGCCTCGCCCAGGTC
Source organism: uncultured Rhodospirillaceae bacterium (assembly GCA_964350225.1). Classification (GTDB taxonomy): domain Bacteria; phylum Pseudomonadota; class Alphaproteobacteria; order Bin65; family Bin65; genus CAYGKX01. The sequence continues at coordinate 9,567 of CAYGKX010000076.1, forward strand.
GATGGCGCTGTTCTCCACCGGCTCCGGCCAGGCCTCGTCGTCGAGGGGATCGATATCGAGATCGGCCGCCCGTTCATCGGGACGTTCCGCGAAAAAGAGCTCGAAGCTCTCCTCGACATGCGCGACGAAGGTCTCGATTGTAACGACGCATGTCTGCTCCACCTCGGCTCGCAGGTTCCCGGTCAGGCGGATCAGCCCACCCGGCCGGCGGACAAGCTCGAGATCGGCTGCCAGTTCCCTCAGGCCGACGAGCCCGAGCCGCGCGGCCAGGCTGCCACGTTCCGCCTCCGACGCCTCGATCCGTTCGGCGACCGGCTTCGAGCCGATCCGCTCGACCGGCAGACGGCGGCTGAATTCCCTGGGCGGTCCGGAGGGCATCGCGGTCTCAGCCGATCTCGGACGGAGACGGGAACGAGACATTTCCGGCTACAAGCGCCCCGGTATCCTGCCCCGCCAGCGACGCGATCGCGGCCTGGACGTATTGTGCAAGCCGGGAGCGATGATGCGCCATCGTCTCGTCCGCCTCGCCATAGATCGATCTCAGGGTGTCGGCCAACGCATCTTCGCCATCTTCGAGGGCCCATTCCACCTTCTGGGCGGCGGCATAATGTCCGCCGGCGAGTTTCTTGATTTTCTTGCCCACAGAAAGATCGCCCACCCCCATTTCGCGGAGATTGCGGTCGATATCGGCGAACATCGTGTCGAACAGAGCCTGCGACAGATCCCGGCCCGTCTCCGCGGGCTCCCGCGACAGCCGTCGGCAGATGAGATGGACATGCAGCGAGACGAGGGCAAAACGCCCCTCGGTCGTGTCCGGCACGCCATAGTCAAGGTAAAAGACCGGTTGACGCGCCTGGGCGACAGCATCCAGATAGAGGCGGTTCGCCGCCGTTTCCCGGCCGCGTCGCCGCGCAAACATGTGCAATATTCCCATTAGATTCCCGTCGCTTCCGCCGGTTGACAGTCTCGAACGCGGGTGCGATCTTCCGCCGGCCGGGGACGGCCGATCTGTCGGCCCATGGCGCCGTATCGGCCGTTCCGCCCCAAGCATATAAATTTAGAAGGCTCCTCGCGCAATGCAGCCACGCATGATCTTTGTATCGGACCGCTCCAACCGTCAGGACGGCGCGCCCCGCGGGGCGCGGATCGGCCGAGGCCTTCTGGTCGGCGCCGCTCTCGCCCTTGCCGTCGGCGCCTGCAAGCCGATGGTTGACTATCGCGGGAACGATCCCGACAAGGACAAGGTTGCGACGATCAAACCCGGCGTGACCTCGAAAGTCCAGATCACGCGTCTTCTCGGCTCCCCGACGACGATCAGCCCCTTCGACCAGCAGACCTGGTTTTATATCAGCCGGAAAGAAGAGCGGATCGCCTTCCTGAAGCCGAGGATCCGGCAGCAACGCATTGTCGCCATCAGCTTCGACCGGTCCGGTGTCGTGACCGGCGTAAAGCGCTATTCCCTCAAGGACGCGAAGAAGGTCCGCTATGTCGCGCGAACCACGCCGACGCAGATCGAGGAACCGAGCCTCCTCCGCTCCCTCTACGACCTCCTGATCACGGGGCCGGTCAACCGGAGTTCCTCGCGGGTCAACCGGGGCTTTGAGCGGTAGCTCCCCTCCCCATTCCCACCGAACAGAAAAAGCCCCGGACCGAAAGGCCCGGGGCTTTTTGTAGGCAAAAGACGTTCCGGCCGGATCGGCCCTTCCCAATCGGGACGGGCCGGAACCGGTCGAAAGCCCCCTGTCAGTGCGCGAGGATCGCGAGCAGCAGCAGGGCCACGATGTTGGTGATCTTGATCATCGGGTTGACGGCCGGGCCAGCGGTGTCCTTGTAGGGATCGCCGACCGTATCGCCGGTCACCGCGGCCTTGTGGGCTTCCGAGCCCTTGCCGCCGTGGTTGCCGTCCTCGATGTACTTCTTCGCATTGTCCCAGGCACCGCCGCCCGCCGTCATCGAGATGGCGACGAACAGGCCCGTCACGATGACGCCCAGCAGCATTGCACCGACCGCCGACAGCGCGGCCGACTTGTCTGCGATGCCCCAGATGACGAAGAAGAGGAAAATTGGCGACAGAACCGGGAGCAGCGAGGGGATGATCATCTCCTTGATCGCCGCCTTGGTCAGCATGTCCACGCACCGGCCGTATTCAGGCTTGCCCGTGCCTTCCATGATGCCCGGGATCTCCTTGAACTGACGCCGAACTTCCACGACGACGGAGCCGGCCGCCCGGCCGACCGCGGTCATGCCCATCGCCCCGAAGAGATAGGGCAGAAGGCCGCCGAAGATGAGACCAATCACGACGTAAGGGTTCGACAGCGAGAAGTCGACATTGATGCCCTTGAAGAAGGACGCGTCGCCGCTGGTCGCCGCCTGGTTCTTGAAGAAGGCGATGTCCTGCGTGTAGGCCGCGAACAACACCAGGGCGCCGAGGCCGGCGGAGCCGATCGCGTAACCTTTGGTGACCGCCTTCGTCGTATTGCCGACCGCGTCGAGGGCGTCGGTCGTGTTGCGGACATCGGCTTCGAGCTCCGCCATCTCCGCAATGCCGCCGGCGTTATCCGTGACGGGGCCGTAGGCATCGAGCGCGACGACCATGCCCGCGAGCGCCAGCATCGCGGTCACCGCAATGGCGATGCCGAACAGACCGGCGAGCAGGTAGGTCGAGATGATCGCGGCAATGATGAGGACCGCCGGAATCGCCGTGGCCTCCATCGAGATGGCGAGGCCCTGGATGACGTTGGTGCCATGACCGGTCTCCGACGACTTCGCGACCGAGCGGACCGGGCGGTATTCGGTGCCCGTGTAATACTCGGTGACCCAGATGATCAGGCCGGTGAGAACCAGACCGATCACCGCGCAGGCGAAGAGCGACAGACCCGTGAAGGTCTTGCCGGCCGCCGTCATTTCGGTACCGAAGCCGACCGTCCACCAGGTCACCAGTCCGATGCCGACCAGCGACAGGACCGCAGAGACGACGAAGCCCTTGTAGAGCGCGCCCATGATGTTGTTCGACGGGCCGAGCTTCACGAAGTAGGTGCCGATGATCGACGTGATGATGCAGACGCCGCCGATGGCGAGCGGATAAACGATGCCGCCGGCAAGCCCGAAGATCACGGCGAGGACCATGGTCGCGACGACGGTCACGGCGTAGGTCTCGAAGAGGTCGGCCGCCATGCCGGCGCAGTCGCCGACATTGTCGCCCACGTTGTCGGCGATCACCGCCGGGTTG
>CAYGKX010000077.1:0-2272 GCA_964350225.1 uncultured Rhodospirillaceae bacterium
GCGGCGGGGGGGGGGGGGTGGGCGGTTTCGGTGGTCATGACGTGGGGAGCAGCGTGCGGTGGTCGGCGGGTCAGGTCAAATGCGAAGAGGGCACGGGTGCGCTTTTGTCGCGTGGGTTGGCGCCTTTCGCGCCGATAGACCCCGGATCAAGTCCGGGGTGGCGATGAGTTTCCAAGAAGAGCAACGCGCCAGCCCGGCCCCGAGGCGGTCTATTCGCCGACCCGGAGTCTTGCTTCCCTAATTGGAGTACAGCGTCCGCCATCCCGGCCCTCGTCCTTCGTGGTTCGACAGGCTCACCCTTCGACAGGCTCACCCTTCGACAGGCTCAGGGTGAGGGCGTTAGGTTGGATGTGCCTAGTCGGTTTAGGGTGGCAGCTTGGTTCCGGCACCCCAATTCAATAACAACACCGCCTCACCCTGAGGCTCCTCATGGTGCGCCTGTCGAACCACGACGGGTCGCGAACTTCGCGCTAGCCCGCGCGCCTGCCCCTCAGCTCGCCATCTTCTCCGCGTCGTCCCAGTCGAAGTCCTCGAACTGCTTGCGCAGGGCGAGTTTCTGGAACTTGCCGGTCGACGTCTTGGGGACCTCGTCGATGAAGATGACCGCGTCGGGCAGCTGCCACTTGGCGAAGTCGGAAGACAGGAACTCCCGGATCTCGTCCGGTGTCACGCTCTCGCCTTCCTTGACCACGACGCAGGCGAGCGGCCGTTCGTCCCATTTCGGGTGGGGTAGGGCGATGACGGCTGCCTCGGCGACGGCCGGGTGGCCCATGATCGCGTTCTCCAGGTCGACCGAACTGATCCACTCGCCGCCGGACTTGATGACGTCCTTGGACCGGTCGGTGATCTGGACGTAGCCCTCGTCGTTGATGACGACGATATCGCCGGTCTTGAACCAGCCGTCGTCCGTCCAGCGGTCCTGGGCGTCGGGGTTGTTGTGGTAGGAGGCGGCGATCCAGGGGCCGCGCACCTCCAGCTCGCCCATCGTCTCGCCGTCCCACGGAACCTGTCCGCCCTCGTCGTCCGTCGCGCGGAGGTCGACCAGCGGCGCCTGAACGCCCTGGAGCGAGCGGTACTTGTAGCCCATTGGATCGTCGCCCGAGGCGAGGTGCGGCTTGACCGTCGCGACGGTGCCGAGCGGCGACATCTCGGTCATGCCCCAGGCGTGGATCGTGTAGATGCCGTGCTCGTCAAGGCGGCGGATGAGGGCCGGCGGCGCGGCGGAGCCGCCGACGACGGTGCGGATGCCCTCGACCAGCTTCCAGCGGTCGGGCTCCTTGTCCATGGCCTGGACGATGCCGAGCCAGATCGTCGGGACGCCGCCCGAGAAGGTCACCTTATGCTCCTCGAACAGGTCGAGCAGGCTCACCGCGTCGAGATGTGGACCCGGGAAGATCATCTTCGCGCCCGTGGTCGCGCCCGAGTAGGGAATACCCCAGGCGTTGGCGTGGAACATCGGGACGACCGGCGTGATGACGTCGTTCTGGGAGAAGTTCAGCATGTCCGGGATGCAGCTCGTGATCGAGTGCAGGACCATGCCCCGGTGGGAGTAGATCACGCCCTTCGGCACGCCCGTCGTGCCGGAGGTGTAGCACATGGCGCAGCCGTCGGTTTCGGCGATCTCCGGATAGTCCCAGTCGCCCGTCGCGGTCGCGATGAAGTCCTCGTAATTCTCGTAGCCCTCCGGCACCGGCTGACCGGAATAGGGCACGACCAGCACGCGCTCCGCCTTGATGTCGCCCTTGAACTGCTCGAACAGCGGCACGAGGTCGTCGTCGACGATGACGACCTTGTCCTCGGCGTGGTTGGCGATATAGGCGATGTCGTGCGGCGAGAGGCGCAGGTTCAGGGTGTGCATGACGCAGCCGGCGGCGGGGATGCCGAAATAGGCCTCGAAATGGACGCCGTGGTTCCAGCAAAGAGTCGCGATCCGGTCTCCGTCCTTGTAGCCGGCCTTGTTCAGGGCCTCGGCAAGCGCGCGCGCCCGCCGGTAGGTGTCGCCATAGGTCTGGGTCGAATAGGATTTGTCCGGATGACGGGTCACGACCTCCACGGTCGGAAACAGGATCCGCATCCGCTCCAGGAGGTGATTCAGGGTGAGCGGATAGTCCATGATCGTGCTTTTCACGAGCGTCCTCCCAAGAGACGTACTGAAGTGTTGCGCGGCGCCGTTCGCTGCCACAGGGCCGCTTTGGCCATGCAATGGGCGACAAGCCGCTCTTTGCCTTTTGCTTACACAATCCCGCCCGGCCTGACTAGATTGCGGTAACGG
>CAYGKX010000077.1:2282-12620 GCA_964350225.1 uncultured Rhodospirillaceae bacterium
GGGTGAGCGGATAGTCCATGATCGTGCTTTTCACGAGCGTCCTCCCAAGAGACGAAATGTGGTGTCGTTTGGCGCGTTTCGCGGCCATCTGCCCGATTTTGGGTCCCGTCGGGCCATGCAGTGAGCGGCGACAGGCTCTTTGTCTTTTGCTTACACAATCCAGTCCGGCCTGACTAGATTGCGGTAACGGAAACGATAACCGGAGGGGGAAGGGAATGGTCGATCGCGTCGCGCTCGTGGGGGAACTGGTCACGGCCAACCGCATTCTGGCCAACGAGAATGTCGTCGACGGCTTCGGCCATATTTCCGTCCGCGATCCGGACGACCCGGAACGCTACCTGATCTCCGTCTCCCGCAGCCCGGAACGGGTGGTGGAAGGCGACATCGTGACCCTGACGCTCGACGGCGACCCCGTCGAGCCGGAGGAGCGCTCCCTCTATCTTGAACGCTTCATCCATGGCGAGATCTATCGGGAGCGGCCGGACGTGATGTGCGTCATTCACAACCATTCGCTCTCGGTCATCCCCTTCAGCGTGACGGGAGAGCCGCTCAGGCCGCTCGTCCACATGGCCTCCGGCATCGGACCTGACATTCCGGTCTGGGACATCGCCGACCGGTTCGGCGACACGGATATGCTGGTGACCAACAGGGAGCAGGGGGCCGACCTGGCGACGGCGCTCGAGGACAATTCCGTCGCCCTCATGCGCGGCCATGGGTGCGTCGTCGTCGGGCCGGAGATGCGCCAGACCGTGATGAAGGCGATATACCTGCAGGTCAACGCAACGCTCGTCCTGCAGGCACGGCAGCTTGGCGAGATCAAATATCTCAGCCCCGGCGAAATCGAACGTTCCTGGGCTGCCAATTCCGGACCCAACCCCCAGGCGCGCGCCTGGGATTACTGGGCGGCACGGGCGGGGCGCGGGTAACGAAAAGAGCGCGGCGCGTCAGTCCCGGAAGTTCTGGTACTGTAGCGGCAGGTCGATCTTCATGGCCTTCACATGGGCGATGGCGGCCTGCAGGTCGTCGCGCTTCTTGCCGGTGACGCGCAACTGATCGCCCTGTATCGCCACCTGAACCTTGAGCTTCGAACCTTTGATATCCTTGACGATTTTCTTGGCCAACTCCGTTTCGATGCCCTGACGGATCGCGACCGTCTGCCGGACGCTCTGGCCAGACGCCTTCTCGACCGACTTGAAATCCATGACCCGGGCATCGACGTTGCGGCGGGTCAGGTGGCCCTTCAGGAGTTCATGCACCTGTTTGAGTTTGAGCTCGTCGTCGGCATGGATCGTGAGGGTTTGACCGTCGCGTTCAACCGAGCAGTTGCTGCCCTTGAAATCGAAGCGCTGGGCGATCTCGCGCGCGACGTTGCCGAGCGCATTGTCGACCTCCGCGAGGTCGGTTTCTGATACGATATCGAACGAGGGCATGGTGCGGGTTCCCTTGCCTGGGGGGTGATGACGGACCCGATCATCCGCGCCGGGCATCTGGGGGTACGGCGCAGCGAAAGGACAGGCGATGAATATCACGATTATTGGCGCGGGGAAGGTGGGCTCCTCGCTTGGCCGTGCCTGGCTGCGTAACGGCCACAACGTCACCTATGGCGTGCGCGACCCCGGCGCGACGAAGGTCGCGGAGCTGCTGGCGGCGCAGGGAGATCGGGCATCGGCGGTGGCAGTGGCGGACTGCGCGTCGACGGCGGATGTCGTTGTCGTCGCGACACCCTGGCACATGACCGAAGAGGCGTTGAAGCAGGCGGGCGGCCTGTCCGGAAAGATCGTGATGGACGCGACCAATCCGCTTAACCGCAGCGAGGCGGGGATCGAACTCGCCCTGGGCTTCGAGACGTCGGGCGGCGAGATCGTCCAGTCCTGGATTCCGGGCGCCCGGGTCGTAAAGGCCTTCAATACGACCGGGTTCGGCAACATGGACAAGGCGCCCTTCCCGGCCGGCCGGCCGGTGATGTTCTATTGCGGCGACAACGCGGATGCGAAGCAGGTCTGCCACAGCCTGATCGACGAGATCGGTTTCGAGGCGGTCGACGCCGGCGGCATTGGGATTTCGCGGCTGCTGGAGCCCTACGGGATGCTCTGGATCAACATGGCGACGAAGCAGGGCATGGGCGTCGACTTTGCCTACGGGCTGATCAGGCGCCCCCCGAAGTAGCGGCGCCCGTCTTCGTACCTCACAGGCCGGGACCGGCATCGGAGGGGGCAAGATCCTGCCCAATGGCCAGGATATGACCGTCCGGGTCGCGGATGTCGATCTCACGGCAGCCGTATGGCTGATCCTCCGGCCCTCGAACGATCTCGATGCCCTTTTCCGTGAGGTCGCGGGCAAGGCCGTCGACGTTTGCGACATAGAGATAGGCCGCCCAGTACTGGTTCTGCGGCGCGCGGGATCCTTCGCGGCTCTGGTCCAGGGCGATCGTGATACCGTCGCGGCCAACGATACAGAAGCAGGGCGGCTCCCCCCAAAAGGGGCCGGGCTTCATGTCCAGAATACGGGCATACCAGTCGGCAGAGGCCACGACGTCTGACACTTCGAGGACGGGCATGGACCTGTGAAACTTATTCGCCATGGGCCGGCTCCTGCGTGCGCGGCAAGCCTGGACGGCGCCTGCTCTATACGTACTTGCCCGTTAGCCCGCCGTCGACGACAAGCTCCGTTCCCGTCACATATTTGGCCTCGCCGGACGCGAGAAAGAGGGCGGCATAGGCGACATCCCAGGCGTCGCCCATCTTGCCGGTGGGGCATTGGGCGTCCCGCGCCTTCACCATTTCCTCATTGCTGACGCCATACTGGCTGGAAATGCCGGCCTGATGCACCATCGGCGTGTTCATAAGGCCGGGCTGGATCGCGTTCGCGCGGATGCCATCCTTGGCATATTCCAGGGCGATCGACCGGGTGAAAGGCATGACCGCTCCCTTGGTCGTCGCATAGGAGACATAGGACACGCCGGTCCAGCGCATCCCGGAGATCGAGCCGATATTGACGATGGCTCCGCGCTGACCGTGGCAATCCGGCTTGTTCTTGAGCATCAGCGGGATTGTGTGCTTGCAGGTGAGGAACATGCTCTTGAGGTTCACCGCCTGCACCCGGTCCCAGTCCTCCTCCGACAGGTCCACAGGGCCGCCCGTCACGGCAATTCCCACGTTGTTGTGCAGAATGTCGACCCGCCCGAAGTTCTTCTTGCAGGCCGCGATCATCGCGGCGACATCCTTGTCACGGGAGACGTCGCCGGCGAAGATCGCCGCCTTGCCGCCCTCTTCACGAATGATGTTGCGGGTTTCGTTGGCGGCATCCTTGTTCAGGTCTGCCGCGAGGACGCAGGCGCCCTCCCGGGCGAACAGGACGGCGGCGGCCGTGCCGTTGCCCCAGCCGGGCCCGACGGACCCCGCGCCGGTGACGATCGCGACCTTTCCGTCCAGTCGTCGCGCCATGGATGTACCTCAATTCGCGGTGGCGAGCCGCCCGCTGGTCTGCCCATGATCGGGAGGCGCGCCCGTGTTGGAGACGAAAAGATTATCTCGAACAGGATCGGCGTCTAAAGCCCTACATCCATGTCGAGGGATGGCGGGTGGATTGCGCCACCGTCGACCCTCCGGCGGAGGGGAGCCGGGAAGGAATGGCCGCCGACCGGTGTTCCAACCGCCTACCGGTGCCATTCCGGATTGCGAATTCCCAAACACGCGTTCTGTCGTGGGCAGGCGAAGCGCATGTAGAGGTCCTCGACCCGGAAGAGACCCGATGATCAGCACAGCCCGTGGTGCCCTTCACCGGGGAAGAACGGAAATTCAAATTGAATTGGATTTTAACAAATACGAATAAGCATCTATAAAATCACTGATAAACCGATTGTTCAGTTAACAGCACAAACATTATTAACAAAAAGTATATTTGATTTTATCCGGTGTTTCAACAAACATGTCAATGATTGCGGGACGTATCTCTCGCGGGGGACAGTGACGTGAATTGGCGCAAGATGCCCTGCGCCCGACATAGACGAACGCCCATTCGCTCGGGCTTGGTACCCGGAAGAAGGAAGACAACGGCTTCTCGACGCTGTCAAAGGCTGCCCTCGGGGCCGCCAGTTTCACGGCTCGTCAGTGCAGCTCGCGAACGAGGCGGAAGCCGAAACGGGTGTAGCGGACATCCTCGAAGACACCGCGGCGGGTGCTGAAATCCAGATGCCGGGCGGGCGAGGCCCAATGACCGCCGCGCACGACCCGTCGGCGGCAGCCGGTCCGGATGAAGGCGCGCCCGTCTTCCGGCAATGCCGTCAGTGTCTCGGCCCAGCAGTCCTCCATCCATTCGCCGACATTGCCGAGCATGTCGTGGAGCCCCATTGCATTGGCGGGAAAGCTGCCGATGCGTGCGGTCGCCGGAGTGGGCAGGCCGGGGTCGCACTCGCGGCAGTTCGCCATGCGCGGTTTCAGGTCGTCGCCCCAGCTGTAACGGGTGGCGGTGCCGGCACGGGCCGCCCGGACCCATTCGGCTTCGCTCGGCAGCCGGTAGCGCCGGCCCGTCCGGCGCGATAGCCATTCGGCATAGGCCCGCGCATCCGTCCAGTTGACGCAGACGACCGGGTGCAGGGCCGTCTGTTCGAAGCCGGGCCGCCGCCAGGAAGTGTCGAGGTCGCGGCGCCAGACGCCATCCTCGGCCGACAGGTTGCATCCACCCGTCATGGGCCGGTTCGTCTCGCGCACGAACGCGGCGAACTGGGCGCGGGTGACCTCGAACTTGCCGATGGCATAGCGCCGGCCGACGGTGGCCGCCCGGCGGGGTGCCGCTGTCGAGGCCTGGAGGATCGTCGTCCCCGGCGGCACGACCACCATCACCGGACATTCCTCGCAGTCGCGGAAGGTCTGGAGCGGGCGCAGCGCGTCAGCGGGGTCGGCGGCGTTTCCCCTGCCGCTCGTCGTTCCGCTCCCGCCGCCGGTCACGGGCCCCGCGGGGCCGGGTTCCGTCTCCAGCAGGGCGGGCAGGGCGAGAGCCAGCGCGATCACCGCCGCCGCAGCCGCGACCCAGGGCCAGCGGCGGGGCCGGTCATCGGCTTCGACGGTCTCGTTCGGCTCCTCGATCGCATAGCCGGCGAGAAGGCGCCGGAAGGCATCGACGGTCTGCGGACGCCTGGTTCGTTCGCGCGACAGGGCGGTATCGATGGCCTCCAGGAAAGTGCGGCTATAGCGCAGGATGCCGACATCCACCGCCCGTCGGTACGGGTCGGTTTCACCGGCCCGGCGCTCCGGCGCCGAGGGGGGCCGCTGTCCCGCGACGCAGCGGTAGAGAACCGCCGCCATGCCGTAGATGTCGGTGTAGGGACCCTGCTTTTCCCGCGGGTCGTACTGTTCCGGTGCCGAGTAGCCGTTGGAGACATGCTGGGGTGCCCGCCCGCCGGACCGTCCGCGCCCGAATTCCGTCCGGCCCGGCTCCGCACGGCCGAGGTCCGGCCGCGCCGAGCCGAAATCGAGCAGGAAAGGTTCTCCGTCCGCCCGGATGAAGATGTTCCCCGGTTTGATGTCGCGGTGGAGGTAGCCCGTCCGATGGATCTCCTCGAGGCCGTCCAGGAGCGGGACGAGGAGTGACTTCAGCCGGTCTTCCGACAGGGCACCTTCCCGCTTCAGCAAATCGGAAAGGTTCTCGCCCTCGATATAGGGCATGACCAGATAGGCCGTACCGTTGGCCCTGAAGAAGCGCTCCACCGGGACGATCGCGGGATGGGAGAAGGTCGCGACCGTCTGCGCCTCGGTGACAAAGGCGTCCAGCCCGGGCTCGAAGGCGCCGCGATGGGCGTCGTCCAGCGGTTCGACGCCCATCTTGTCGGCTGCGCGTCGCGCGAGGCCGATCGGCATGAACTCCTTGATCGCGACCTGCCGGCTGGACGGAGGGTCGCCCATACCGTCGCCAGCCGCCGTCGCGTCGCGGTCCGCGTCACCGCCGTCGGCCGCTTCGGTTGCCAGATAGGTGAAGGCGAAGCCGCCAGCGCCCAGTACCCGCCCGACGCGATAGCCGTCCAGTTCGGCGCCGTTGGCGAGAGGCGTGCGGAGGTCGTCTGTCATCCGGGCAATTTCCGGTAGCGGTCCGCGGGCAAGCGGGAACCTTACGGCGCTTCAGCGCGCGGTGTCACATGGATGTCATGCGCGGCGACTGTACCGTCGCGTGCCGGGAGGCAGCAACGTGAAACCCACCCGCCCGGTGTTGCCCAATCGCGGCCCAAACAGACGAAGTCTGGCCTCGCGGGTTTTTCGCCTGCTTGCCGCCGCATCTTTCCCAGTGGCCTTGACCCGGCGCGGGCGCCCGGCAATATGACCTCACCGGTACCCGTCAGGCAGTGGCGGCATCAAACAGGTATAGAGGGGGTAACGTGGCGATCACCAAGGGCATCAAGGAACTGGTTGCGGAGGCCAACGCGGTCATCGAGACGATGACCCCCGACCAGGTCAACGCGGTGATGGACGACCCGGACGTGCAGCTCGTCGACATCCGCGATGTGCGGGAATTGTGGCGCGACGGTGCCATCCCCGGTGCCCACCACGCGCCGCGCGGCATGCTGGAATTCTGGGTCGACCCGGACAGCCCGTACCACAAGGAGCTGTTCGCCTCCGGGAAGAAGTTCATCTTCTTCTGTGCCGGCGGTCTTCGCTCGGCCCTCGCGGCCAAGGCGGTCCAGGACATGGGCCTCGCGCCGGTCGCCCACATGGAGGGCGGCTTCGGTGCCTGGAAGAAGGCGGAATTCCCGGTCGAGGAGAAGACGCCGCCGCCCCGGAAGGACGGGTAGAACGGAAGCGGGGCAAGCACTGGCGTTGGCTCCGCGCGTCAGGCTTGCCGGCCTGCGCGCCTCGCTCGGCCCCCCGGTTGCCTCGCTCATTCGGTAGGGTAAAATTTTCAATTGCGCTCGATCTCAGGATATGCAACCAACTTTGTTGTATAGAACATAAGGAGATCGAATGATGAAACTTCGTTCCGCAATCAGGGAAACAGCCTTCGGAAGGTCGATGACCGCCGGTGTCGGGGGCATTCTTCTTCTGGCCGCAATGGCGCTCGCGACAGTCGACCCGGCGGCGGCCTCATCCGGGAAGGTGTTGGCCGGAAACATAGAGGCCGGAAACTTAGGAGCCGGAAATGCAGGGGCCGAAACCGCGCGCTATACGCCGATACCCACGGGGCAGGTCGCCGACAACGCCACCTGTACTTTCAGTTGCCAGTCCAGCTACTCGAACTGCACGTCGCGTTGTACCAGCTACACCTGCCGGTCGAGCTGCAGCAGCCGCTATCGTGCCTGCCTGACGCGCTGTACCACGCGGTAGGGCGCGACCCGCGCGGCGGGCCTGGCAGGCGAGACGCCAGGCGGGGCGTTGGGACAGACATGCCCTAGCGTTCCGCCAGGTGCCCGCTCTTGACGTAGGCCACGCAGCCATCTGTCGACGAAGGCGCGTGTCGGCTTCCGGGCGGATAGCGGATCCAGGTGCCGGGGCCGTAGCTCCCCTCTGCGTCCGAGTAGGTGCCGTCGAGGACGAAGACCTCCTCGCCAGCCGGGTGGTCGTGGGCAGGAAGTTTCGTGCCCGGGGCGAAGCGGATCAGGCGGATGTCCTCGGTCGTGTCGGGTGCCGACCACAGGCGCTTGACCGAGACGCCGGGAATGGCACGTGGCTCCCAGGCCATCTCCTCGGTTTGCAGGGCGACGTGGGGCCGGTCGTGCCCGGGATACTGGCGCAGCTTGACGAACAGGACACACCCCGCGTCCGACGATGGCGCATGTGAGAAGCCTTCGGGATTGAGCAGATAGCTGCCCTTGGGATAGTCGCCGCTTTCGTCGGAGAAGACGCCGTCGAGGACGAGGATTTCCTCGCCGTCCGGGTGCGGATGGGCCGGGAAGCGGCTGCCCGGATCGTAGCGGACGATGGACGTGACCCGGCCGGCCTCGGCGGGTCCGGATAGCTCAAGCCGTTTCCGCCAGACCGAGGGGCTCGGGCTTGGCGACCAATCCATCGCGGTCGTGTCGACGACAGCACGCGTCCGCGTATCGGAACGAAGATGGTGGGTTTCGGCGCCGTCGGACGCTGGGTCAGCTTTGCGGGGTGCCTCTTGTGCGGATGCGTGCGCGGGATCGCGTTCCTGCGGAAGGCTGTTTTCGCCGGCGGTCTCGCCGCCATCTTGCCGAAGGGTGTCGGGCATCCTGCATCTCGTCTCCCAGACCGCCGCGAAGTGCGGCTTTTCGTACATAAGGCGTGTTCCATGAGTTGGGAATATCGCACGGCCGCCGTGCCCGCCCGACGGTGCATGTGACCCTGGACCTCGACAAGGGACCAGCGCCTAAAAGGAAAGCCCCGCCTGGGAGGGCGGGGCTGAGTGGGATCTGGGGAGAGAGATAGGGAGGAGGTTGCCTCGGCAACCTGGGGTCCTTTCTACGCCGTCTTCGCGCCGTGGGCTGTGACGGCCGTCACACCTTGGGGGAAATCGGAGGCAACTGCTCTCTGGCGCGCAAAAAAGAAAGCCCCGCCTGGGAGGGCGGGGCCGAGTGGGATCTGGGGAGAGAGATAGGGAGGAGGTTGCCTCGGCAACCTGGGGTCCTTTCTACGCCGTCTTCGCGCCGCTGGGGTGTGACGGCCGTCACACCCCAGCGGAATTTCGGTGTCGTCGGGTGGGGCGGGGGGAGATCAGCGCAAATCGCCATAAACGGATCGGACCAGGGAGGGATCGATCTCGAGCGACAGTCGCAGGTCGTCCCGCATGGCGCCGAAGGCCTCGATGGTCTCCGCGACGTCGATCTCGCTGTGGTTCGCGGTGGGGCACAATCGGAAGAGGATCAGGCCGCGCGGCAGGAAGGGCTCGGGTGCGGGCGGCCGGTGCTGTCCGCCCACCTGTCCGATGGTCCCAGACGAACCGTTACCTGTGTATCAGAGGTCTAAGAAAAATCGGCGACACAGGGTGCCCGGCCCTCAGCGGAGGTAATCCGCCAGCCGGATGTCTGCCACGCCCGGTACCCGCTTTCGCTCGAACTCCGCCTCCCGGCCGATGGGGAGTGTCGCGTCGATGCCCAGACGGCCCCAATGGTCCTTCTTCGGATCGCGGTAGAAGCCGGGGACATCGTCAATGACCATGCTTCGGGTATCCGCCCGTCCCCGTGTGACGAAGGCCCAGAAAACGTCGTTCAGGTCGTGGATGTCGATATCCTCGTCCACGACCATGCAGGTCTTGGAATAGTCGAGATGGGCGCCGAAGGCGGCGAGCATGACATGCTTCGCGTGGCCCTCGTACATCTGCTTGATCTTGACCACCGTGTTCATGAGCTGCGGCTTGCAGCTGACATCGACGATCCCGGGCAGGACGGCGTCCAGGTGGCGGAAGAGCTTGGTCGCGATGGCACAGTCCAGCGCTTCGATATCCTCCGGCGAGCCGCACAGGATGTTGTGGAAGACGGCGTCCCGCCGGACGGTGACGGCCGTGATCTCGAACACATGCTGCGGTTCGCGCGGGACGTAATAGCCCATGAACTCGCCGAACGGCCCTTCCGGCCGGCGTTCGTTCGGCAGGATGCGGCCCTCGACGACGATCTCCGTCTCCGCCGGAACCTCGAGCCCGATCGTCCTGCAGGGCCGGGTCGGGATCGGGCCGCCGGCGACAACCGAGGCGGCGATCATCTCGTCCGAGTCGTGGGGCAGGGACGCGCAGGCGCCGAGGAAGACTTCCGGTGGCGGCCCGATCAGCATGGCGATCTCGAGCGCCTCACCCCGTTCCTCAGCCTTCCGCTGGTAGCGCGCGAGATCGTGGCTCGTGCCGAGGCGGATGCGCAGTTCGTCGTCGGACACGAACATCGCCCGGTGGAAAGACAGGTTGGCGACCCCGCTGTCGGGTTCCTTGGCGAGGAACACGCCGGACGTGAAATAGGCGCCGGCGTCCTTTTCGTGGGCGTGGATCAGCGGCAGGTCGCTCAACGCGACCTCGTCGATGGCGGGCGGGCCGTCGATGCGGCGGGTTGCCTCGCCGGCTGACGGCATTGGGTTCGCATTGAACAGGTCATGCCAGCGGCGGCAGAAACTCTCGCCCGGTTCGGCGCCGATCAGACGGTTCAGGCGCTCCCGGCTGCCATAGAGGTTCGTGACGACCGGATAGGCGGTGCCTTTCACCTTTTCAAACAGGATCGCATCGTCGCTTTCCGCCTGGGAGGCCGCCGTGACCGCAGCGAGTTCGAAGGTCGGGTCCACTTCCCGGCCGACAACCCGCATGTCGCCCCGTGCCCTGATGTCGTCCAGAAAGGCCCGCATGGCCGCCGCTCCTGTGGATTTTTTGGAAGGGATTGACGTTAGAAATACAAAAATCTTATTTTGCATGCAA
>CAYGKX010000078.1:0-12595 GCA_964350225.1 uncultured Rhodospirillaceae bacterium
AGCAGAAGCGCCAGCGCCGCCTTCGGCGTCAGCTCATCCGGATTGAGCTCCTCCAGCGCCGTTTCCGCCGCAGACGGTCCCTTCGGGCCCGCAGCCCCTGCAGCGGCCCGCGGTCGCGCGGCGGAGAAAAGTGGGAGGTCGTCCGCCAGATCGGCCAGGGCGCCGCCAGCCTCGCCCGCTTCCAGCCGCGCCAGAACCTCGCCCGCCCGGTCGATCACCGCTGCGGGCAGGCCGGCCAGCTTGGCAACATGAATGCCGTAGGACCGGTCGGCATTGCCCGGCGCGACCTCATGCAGGAAGACGACCTCCCCCTTCCATTCCCTGACCTTCATCGTATGGCAGGCGAGGCCATCGAGGGTCGCGGCAAGGGCGGTCAGTTCGTGATAATGGGTCGCGAAGAGCGCGCGGCAGCGGTTCACTTCGTGCAGATGTTCGACCGTCGCCCAGGCGATCGACAAACCGTCATAGGTCGCGGTGCCCCGGCCGATCTCGTCGAGGATGACCAGCGACCGTTCCGTCGCCTGGTTCAGGATCGCCGCCGTCTCGACCATCTCGACCATGAAGGTCGACCGGCCACGGGCCAGGTCGTCCGCGGCGCCGACCCGGCTGAAAAGGCGGTCGACGATACCGATTCGCGCGCTGTCGGCCGGTACGAAGCTGCCGATCTGCGCGAGGATGGCGATCAGGGCGTTCTGGCGGAGGAAGGTCGACTTGCCCGCCATGTTCGGCCCGGTCAGAAGCCAGATCCGGCCATCGCTTTCCAGCGCGCAGTCGTTGGCGACGAAAGGCTCGTCCGGCCGCGCCGCCTCGACCACGGGATGGCGGCCGCCGGCGATGACGAAGTCGGTGCCCTCGCCGATCTCCGGCCGGCAATAGCGCCGGTCGACCGCAAGTTCGGCGAGAGCGGCCGCCACGTCGATCTCGGCCATCGCACGGGCGGCGGCGGCGATGGCTTCCGCACGGGCGGCGATTTCCGCGACCAGATCGTCGAAAAGGGCGAGCTCCAGCGCCAGCGCCTTGTCGGCGGCGCGGACGATCTTCTCCTCCAGTTCCGACAGGGCGACGGTCGTGTAGCGGATGCCGCTCGCCATCGACTGGCGGTGGATGAAGGCGCTGTCCGCGCCTGCCGGCATCTTCGAGGCCTGGGCGCTCGTTACCTCGATGAAGTAGCCCAGCACATTATTGTGCTTGATCTTGAGGGACGGAATATCGGTCTCCGCCCGGTAGTCCGCCTCCAGCCCGGCAATCAGCTTTCGGCCTTCCGTCTTGAGGGTCAATTGCTCGTCGAGCGCCTCGGAATAGCCGCGGGCGATGAAGCCCCCGTCCCGGGTGAGGAGAGGCGGGTCGTCCGCCAGCGCCCGGCTGAGCCGCTCCACCAGTCCCGCGTGATGACCCAGACCCTTGGCCGCCGCCGCGAGGTCCTCCGGCAGCACGCCGACCGACGGGTCGGTCAAAAGCCCCTGCAGGGAGACCGCCGCGATCAATCCGTCCCGGATCGCCAGCAGGTCGCGCGGGCCGCCCCGTCCGACCGTGATCCGGGACAGTGCCCGTTCCACATCCGGCGCCCGGCGCAGGACGTTGCGCAGCTCATTTCGGAAAGCCGTCCGTTCGGTCAGCATCTCCACCGTATCCAGGCGACGCCCGATCGCCGGTATGTCGGTCAGCGGCGCGGCCAACCGATTCGACAACAGCCGGGCCCCGCCATTGCTGACCGTTCGATCGATCACAGACAGAAGACTGCCCTGCCGTTCTCCCGTTTGCGTTCGGGCAAGCTCAAGCGACCGCCGCGTCGCCGCGTCGATTTCGAGCGCCCCGCCCGCGGCCAGCCGCCGGAGCCGACCGATGCGGGGGAGCTTTCCTTTCTGGGTCAATTCGACGTAATCGACCAGGGCGCCGGCTGCAGCGGTTTCCGCCCGACCGATCGGTCCGAAGGCGTCCAGCGCCTCGACCTCATAGAGCGCCATAAGACGGCGGCGAGCGTTTTCGCTGTCAAATCGGCTGGCGGGCTGGGGCGTCAGGATTGCCTTCCACTCGCCGAATGTCTCGTAGTGCGCCGGCTGAACGATCAGTCGGTCCGAAACCAGCAGCTCCCCGGGCTCGAGCCGGGCAAGCGCCGCGGCAAGGCCGCCGGACGCGACCGGTTCGCAGGCGAAGTCGCCTGTCGTCATGTCCAGCCAGGCGAGACCGAGCTGTCCCTGCGCCTCGGCCACCGCGCCGAGATAGTTGTGCGCCCGGGCATCGAGCAGGTTGTCCTCGGTGATCGTCCCCGGCGTGACGAGGCGGACGACCTCCCGCCGGACCATGGACTTGCTGCCCCGCTTCTTGGCTTCGGCCGGATCCTCCATCTGTTCGCAGACGGCGACGCGGAAGCCCTTGCGGATGAGGCGCGAGAGATAGGTTTCGGCGGCATGAACCGGGACGCCGCACATGGGCACGTCCTCCCCCGCCTGCTTGCCGCGCTTGGTCAGGGTGATGTCGAGGGCCGTCGCCGCCGTCTTCGCGTCCTCGAAGAAGAGTTCGTAGAAATCCCCCATACGGTAGAAGAGCAGGCAGTCCGGATGCGCCGCCTTGACCTCCAGGTAATGGGTCAGCATCGGCGTGGTGCCCTTGGGCGCAAGCGCCTCCTTGCCCGCGCCGTCTCGGGCGGGTGGATCGTCTGGCGGGGCGGCGGGGGGCTGCTCGGTCACCTGGATATGCCGGGTCTCGGAAGGGATCGGGGACCGCACCATAGCAAACCGGGAATGGCGGCCAACAGGCAGCAATTAGCCGTTCAATCGCGCGCGCGAAGCCACTAGGTTGGTGCGATCGGCGCCTCGCCAGATTGCCGTTGCGCCCGTCATACTGGAAACGCCCCGGAACCCCGCGCCACAGAAACCGTCCGATGTCCGAAGAGAACCAGGTTACCGACGACGAAGCGCTGCTGATGCACGCTTCCGGCCGTCCCGGCAAGATCGAGATCGCGCCGACCAAGCCCCTCACGACCCAGCGCGATCTGTCGCTGGCCTATTCGCCCGGCGTCGCCGCCCCGGTCCTGCGCATCGCCGAGGATCCGAATTGCGCCTACGATTATACGGCGCGCGGCAACCTGGTGGCCGTCATCTCCAACGGCACGGCCATCCTGGGACTGGGCAATCTGGGGGCGCTCGCCTCCAAGCCGGTGATGGAAGGCAAGGCCGTTCTGTTCAAGCGTTTTGCCGACGTCGACGGGCTCGACCTGGAGGTCTCGACCGAGGATGTCGACGCGTTCGTGAATTGCGTCCGCTATCTCGGCGCGAGCTTCGGGGGGATCAATCTCGAGGACATCAAGGCGCCGGAGTGCTTCATCATCGAGCAGCAGCTCCGCGAGTTGCTCGACATTCCCGTCTTCCACGACGACCAGCATGGCACGGCGATCATCGCCGCCGCCGGCTTCCTGAATGCCTGCGACCTGACCGGCCGCGACCTCAAGAACACGAAGATCGTCATCAATGGCGCCGGCGCGTCGGGCATCGCCTGCACGGAACTATTCAAGGCGATGGGCGTCCCCCACGACCAGGTCGTCCTGTGCGATACCAAGGGCGTGATCTACCAGGGCCGCGAAGAGGGCATGAACCAGTGGAAATCGGCCCATGCGGTCGATACCAAGGCGCGGACCCTGGCGGAGGCGGTCGAGGGCGCGGACATGATCATGGGCCTGTCGGCGAAAGGCGCCTTCAACCAGGACATGGTCAAGTCCATGACCTCCAAGCCCATCATCTTCGCGCTGGCCAACCCCGATCCCGAGATCACGCCGGAAGAGGTGAAGGCGGTGCGGGCCGATGCGATCATCGCGACCGGCCGTTCCGATTACCCGAACCAGGTCAATAATGTCCTGGGCTTCCCCTATATCTTCCGCGGCGCGCTCGACGTTCGTGCCTCGACCATCAACGAGGAAATGAAGATCGCCGCGGCCCACGCGCTGGCGGCACTTGCCCGGGAAGACGTGCCGGACGAGGTCGACGCCGCCTATTCCGGCCGCCGCCTGCGCTATGGCCCGGACTACATCATTCCGGTGCCGTTCGACCCCCGTCTGATCGTCGCGGTGCCCGCCGCCGTCGCCAAGGCCGCGATGGACAGCGGCGTCGCACGCCGGCCGATCATCGACGAGGAGGCCTATCGGGCGGAGTTGCGCCATCGGCTGGACCCGACGGCCTCTTCGCTCCAGCGCATCTTCGATTCCGTGCGCTCCGACCCCAAGCGGGTGGTCTTCGCCGAGGGAGAGGAGGAGCGGATGATCCGCGCCGCCATCTCTTTCGTGAATTCGGGCTATGGCAAGGCCGTCCTGATCGGTCGGGAGAAGGAAGTCGCCGAAAGAGTGAAGGAGGCGGGCCTCGAACTGCCGGACGGCGTGGAGGTCCACAATGCGCGCCTGTCCGAGCACAACGCCAAGTATGCCGAGTATCTCTACGCCCGGCAGCAGCGGCGCGGCTGGCTGTTCCGCGACGCCCAGCGGCTGGTCAACCAGGACCGGAACGTCTTCGGCTCCTGCATGGTCGCGATGGGCGATGCCGACGCGATGATCACCGGCATCACCCGCCGCTTCGCCGTCGCCTACGAATCGATCCGTTATGTCGTCGACAACCGGCCGGGCGAGCGGGTTTTCGGCCTGACCGTCGTCCTGGCACGCGGCCGGACGGTCTTCCTGGCCGATACGGCCGTGAACGAGGAGCCGACCGCGGTCGAACTGGCGGACATCGCCGAACAGGCGGCGGCAAAGGCGCGGGATCTGGGGCAGGAGCCGCGGGTCGCCTATCTGTCCTTCTCGAATTTCGGCAACCCGATGAGCCCGCGGGCCGAGCGCCTGCGGAACGCCGTCCAGATGCTCGATTCGCGCCGGGTCGATTTCGAGTATGAAGGCGAGATGTCGGCGGACGTCGCGCTCGACACCAACATGCTCGCCCTTTATCCGTTCGGTCGTCTGTCAGGACCCGCCAACGTTCTGATGATGCCGGACCTGCACAGTGCCAACATCTCGGCAAAGCTGTTGCAGAAGCTGGGCGGCGGAGTCGCGGTCGGCCCCATCCTCAACGGCCTCGCGAAGCCGATCCAGATCGTCCAGATGAGCTCAGGTGTCTCGGACCTCGTCAACGCCGCCGCCTTCGCCGCGCATGAGGCGATCGGTCGGTAGGGTGCCCCAACGGGCTCGAGGCCGAGATTCGGGGCCCGTCATCCCGACCCTTCGACAGGCTCAGGGTGAGGGTTTGGGCTATTGCAGCGGAGCGTCCTCGTCCGGCATGGGCGCACTCATCAAGAACACCGCCTCACCCTGAGCCTCCTCATGGTGAGCCTGTCGAACCACGAAGGGTGACGATGAAGGGCCACCCCACCGGAACAGCTACCGCCGCCAGATCGGTTCCTTTACCTGCTCCAGGAAAGCGGCATGGGCGGCGAGCTCCTCGTCCGTCGGCGCGGCGCCCGGGATATTTCGGCGGGGTTCGCGACGGTCCTGGCGGACGACCTCGAGCGAAACCGATTTCGACTTGTCGCCGGCGAGTTCGAGGCCCGGTTCCCGTCCGCCGATGAGCTCCAGATAGACCTCCGCCAGGAGTTGCGAATCCAGGAGCGCCCCGTGCTTGTCGCGGGCGGAAAGATCGATCTCGAAACGGCGGCAGAGGGCGTCGAGGTTGGCCTGGGCGCCGGGGAACTTCTGTCGCGCAATGATCAGGGTGTCGACGGCGCGCGCCATGTCGATCGTCGGGCGGCCGGCCGCGGTCAGCTCCGCATTCAGGAACTTGATGTCGAACTCGGCATTGTGGATGACCAGCCGGGCATCGCCGATGAAGGTCAGGAAATCGTCGACGACGTCGGCGAATTTCGGTTTGCCGCGCAGGAACTCCTCGGACAGGCCGTGAACGTTGAAGGCCGCTTCCGGCATGTCCCGTTCCGGATCCAGATAAGTATGGAAATCGTGCCCTGTCTGGACGTGGTTCACGAGCTCGATGCAGCCGATCTCGACCACCCGGTGACCGGAGCGGGGGTCCAGTCCGGTGGTTTCTGTATCGAGGACAATCTCGCGCATGGCGGCTCCGGCGTGCTGCATACCCAGTGGTGGGAACTAATGGCGGGGTCGGCGGCGGAAAGGATAGGCCATCGGAGGCCAGCTTTCGACCTCCCGCACGACCCGGGCGAGGGTACGCCGCGTCTCGCGCATGCCCTGGTTCGACGGCACCACGAAATCCGCCCGGCTGCGCTTCTCCGCATCCGGGGTCTGGCGCGCGAGGATGGCCTCGAACTTTTCCTCCGTCATGTCCGGACGGGCGAGAACCCGCTGACGCTGGATGAAGGCCGGCGCGGACACGACGGCGACCGCGTCGCAACGCGTCTCGCCGCCGGTCTCGTACAGAAGGGGGATGTCCAGCACCGCGACCGGCGTGCGGCGCAGAGCCATGGTTTGGAGGAACCTGTCCTGAACGCGGCGCACGATGGGATGGACGATCGCCTCCAGCCGGGCGAGCGCCGCCGGGTCGCCGACGACCTGTTTGCTGAGGGTTGGCCGATGAATGGCGCCGTCGACGACGACGCCAGGAAAGGCGGCCTCGACCGGGCCGACGGCCGCGCCGCCCGCGGAAAAGACGCGGTGGACCGACGCATCGGCGTCATAGACCGGCACGCCCATATCGAGGAGGAAGCGCGCGGCGGTCGATTTTCCCATACCGATCGATCCAGTAAGGCCCAGAACGATCATTTACCCGTGTCCATCAAGTCACTTGCGACATGACGCCGAAGTGCGTCATCGACCGTGGGTTCGACACCGAACCAGAGCTGAAAGCCGAGCCGCGCCTGGTGGAGGAGCATGTCCAGTCCGTCGACGGCACCGTTGCCCCGCGCCCGTGCCGCCACCAGAAGGGGCGTTTCGAGGGGATCGTAGACGATATCGTTGACCACCGCGTCCACGGGAAGGCGGTCAAGGGAGAGGTCTAGCCGCGGCTGGCCCGTCATGCCGAGGGATGTCGTATTGACCAGAAGGCCGACATTCTCGAGGGCGTCCTGCCGCCGCTCCCAGGCCCAGGCCGCGCAGGTGCCGCCAAATTCCTCGGCGAGGGCCGCGGCCTTGCCGGCGCTTCGGTTGACGATGCGAATTTCCGGTAATCCCGCGTCCAGAAGCGCCACGACGACCGCGCGCGCGGCCCCGCCCGCGCCGAGAACGGCGGCCGGCGCGGTGGATGGGTCGTAACCCGGCGCACCGTCCACAAGGTTCGCGTAGAAACCGTCCGCGTCGGTATTCGTCCCGTAGAGGCTGCCGTCCGTGCGGAAGACAAGGGTATTGGCCGCCCCGATCCGGCGGGCGGTGTCGCTCACCTCGTCGCAGGCCGCGAGGGCCGCCAGCTTGTGCGGCACGGTCACATTGGCGCCGGCGAACCCCACATGGCCGAGGGCCCGCACGGCCTGGGCGAAATTCTCCGGCGCGACCGGCAGCGGCAGATAGGCACCGTTCACGCCATGCCGGGCGATCCAGAAATTGTGCAGGCGCGGCGACCGGGAATGGGAAACCGGCCAGCCGAGCACGCCCGCCAGGCGGGTCTTGCCATCGATCTCGATGTTCAAGCTCTTCGCATTCATGAGGAGAGCGCCCCGTGGCCGCGCAGGAAATCGAGAAGCGCCAGAAGCGGCAGGCCGAGAATCGTGAAGAAGTCCCCCTCGATATGCGAGAAGAGCTGCACGCCGGGTCCTTCCAGCTGGTAGGCGCCGACGGATGTCAGGGCCCTGTCGCCAACCTTCTCGAGATAGGCGTCCAGAAATTCCTCCGAGAAAGCCCGCATGCGGAGGGTGGCATGTTCCGTCCGGCCCCAGAGCCGCTCGCCATCGCGCAGGATGACGGCGGCGGAGAAAAGCTGGTGCGTCCGGTCCCGCAACCGCAGCAACTGGGCGCGGGCCGCCGCCAGATCCGGCGGCTTGTCGAACCATTCACCGTCGCAGGCCAGCACCTGATCGGCGCCGAGGACGAGCGCACCCGGAAACCGCGGACTGATGCGGGCTGCCTTCAGTTCGGCAAGCGTATCGGCGAGCTGCTCTGGGGTCGCCCCCTCGGCTTTCAGGCTGTCCTTCACCGCGGCTTCGTCGACCCCGGCGGGCGCCCGTTCGAACGCGAGGCCCGCACCGGTCAGGAGCGCAGCGCGCGACGGACTTTGCGAGGCGAGGACGAGCCGCGGGCCGGTGCTGGTGCCGGTGCCAGAGCCGGACAGGGGATCAGTCATTCTTGCCGGATCCGCGGAGACTTGTGGAAATACCAGGTGCCGTCGGGTCTTCGAGCGACGGCTTTCGCAGCCGGCCCCGCTTTGCAAACAACTGGATGATCGAGGCCGCCGTCTCCTCGATGGAGCGTCGTGTCACATCGATCACCGGCCAGCCGTTTCGCGCGAAGAGCCGGCGGGCGTCGGCGATCTCCTTCTTCCCGGCGTCGAAATCGGTGTAGCTGGTGTCGGCATCCTCATGGTGCAGCCGAAGCCGGTTGCGCCGGATCTCGACCAGCCGGCGCGGATCCTCGATCAGGCCGACGACGAGGGGGCCGTCTTTCTTGAAGAGGATATCCGGCAGGGTCGCACCGGGCACGATCGGCACGTTGGCCGCCTTGATGCCCCGGTTCGCGAGATAGATGCAGGTCGGCGTCTTCGAGGTCCTGGATACCCCGACCAGAATGACCTCCGCCTGGGTCAGGTCTCCGGTCGCCTGGCCGTCGTCATGGGTCATGACGAAATTGATCGCGTCGATGCGCGAGAAATACTCGTCGTCCATGACATGCTGCTGGCCGGGCAGCCGTCGTATCCCGGCCTGGAAATACTGCGCCATCGTGTCGATGAAAGGCTCCAGCACCGAGATGCAGCGCAGATGGTTCCGGCGACAGAATTCCTGAAGCTTGCCTGACAGGCCCTCGTCGAGAAGCGTGTAGAGGACCAGCCCGGGCTCTGTCGCCAGCTCCTCCAGGACCGTATCGAGCGCACGTTCGGTCCGAACCATCGGCCAGGCATGTTCGACGACGTCTATGTCCTCGAACTGCACCAGACAGGCCCGCGCGATCGTGTGGAGCGTCTCGCCGGTCGCGTCGGAGATCAGATAAAGGTGATGGCGTTGCTGTGGGGCCACCTGTGGATTTCTCCGCTCAGAATGTGCGTAACCCGGACCGGTCCGCCTCGGTGGACGACCGCACGTGGATAGCGCGGATCGTTTGCCGGGCAAACCGTGAAGTTTTCCCGGCGGGACAAGTTACCCCGTGGATGTGAAAGATGGGGAGGAGCAAAGTCTCACTTTCGTTCCATCCCCAGCGAGAAAGCGTGCGGCGGTATTGGACTGGCACCAGTCCCGGGACATATCCCCGATTCTCCAAAGCAGGGGAAAAAGCTTTCCTCGCTGCGGCGGGCGGCGGGCGGATTGTGCAAGAAGGTTTGATCCCCAGGTCTCCCCCGCACTACAACCACTTCAACAACCTTTCTTTCTAAATAGAAAGAAGTAAGGGGAAGGGAGTCTCTGTGCAGAAAAATGCGTCCGTCAGCACCGGCCGGGCTACCGAGCGGAAACTCGTCCGTGTCCTGAGGGGGTCCCGATCGGAGCCCCCGTCCGTCTGGCTAATGCGGCAGGCCGGGCGCTATCTGCCGGAATACCGGGCAATCCGACAGAAGGCGGCGAGCTTTCTCGACTTCTGCTACACGCCGGAACTGGCCGTGGAGGCGACCCTGCAGCCGATCCGCCGGTTCGGCTTCGATGCCGCGATCCTGTTTTGCGACATTCTGGTCATTCCCGACGCGCTTGGCGCGGGTGTCCGGTTCGTCGAGGGCGAGGGACCGAGGCTGGATCCGATCACCTCGGCCGACGGCTTGGCCGAGAATGCCGAGGATGCCGTCGCGGAGAAGTTGGCGCCGGTCTACCGGGCGGTACGGGAGATTCGCGCGGCGCTGCCAGAGGAGACGGCGCTGATCGGTTTTGCCGGGGCGCCCTGGACGGTCGCGACCTATATGGTCGAAGGCGGATCGAGCCGCGATTTCGCGACCATCAAATCCCTGATGTGGCGCGATCCGGCCGGATTCGCCAGGCTGATCGACCGCCTGGTCGATGCAACCGTCGCCCATTTGTCGCGCCAGGCCGAGGCAGGGGTCGATGCTCTCCAGCTGTTCGACAGTTGGGCCGGTGTCCTGCCGGCCCCGGAGTTCCGGCGCTGGTGCATCGAACCGACCCGCCGGATCGTCGACCGGCTGCGCGAGAGCTTCCCTGGATTGCCGATCATCGGCTTTCCGCGCGGCGCGGGTGCGATGATCGAGGATTTCGTACAGGGTGCCGGTGTCGACGCCGTCAGTCTGGACAGCGCGGTGCCGTTGCGCACCGCGGCGTCCCTGCAGGGCCGGCTGACGGTACAGGGGAACCTGGATCCCGTTCTTCTGATGACTGGTGGGGACATGTTCCGCCAACGCGTGTCCGAAACCGTGTCTGCCCTCGCCGCCGGGGCCCATGTCTTCAATCTGGGCCACGGAATACTCCCGGCGACCCCGCCGGACCATGTCGCGGAGCTGGTCGAGATCATACGTGCGAGCACCGGGGCATGAGCCGGAAGGTCGCCGTCGTCCTGTTCAACCTGGGCGGGCCGGATTCTCCGGCGGCGGTTCGGCCGTTCCTGTTCAACCTGTTCAACGACCCAGCGATCATCGGGGCGCCGGCGCCGGTGCGATGGCTGATCGCCCAGTTGATTTCCCGGCGGCGCGCGCCGATAGCGCGCGAGATCTACGAGCATCTTGGCGGAGGATCGCCCCTTCTTCCCAACACACGGGCACAGGCCGAAGCGCTTGAGGAGGTTCTCTCGACGCGCGATGGCGATATCGAGGCAAAAGCCTTCATCGCCATGCGGTACTGGCACCCGAGGAGCGAGGCGGTGGCGAAAGAGGTGGCCGCCTGGGGGCCGGACGAGGTGCTTCTCCTGCCGCTCTATCCCCAGTTCTCGACCACGACGACGGGCTCGTCCGTCACGGAATGGCGGCGAAAGGCTGCGGCGGCGGGGGTCACGGCGCCGACCCGCTCGGTCTGCTGCTGGCCCCTGCAGGCGGGTTTTGTCGAGGCAGCCGCACGGCTGACACGGGAGGGAATGGATCGCGCGGGGGCGGGTGCCCGGGTTCTCTTCTCTGCCCATGGCCTGCCGAAGAAGATTGTCGACAAGGGTGATCCCTATCAGTGGCAGGTCGAGCGGACGTGCGAGGCCGTGGCGGCCGCGGCGGGACTCGCCGAGGGAGAGTGGGTGGTCTGCTACCAGAGCCGGGTCGGTCCGCTCGAATGGATCGGCCCATCGACGGATGAGGAGATAGAGCGGGCCGGCGGTGAGGGGCTTCCGGTCGTCGTCGTGCCCATCGCCTTCGTGTCCGAACATTCGGAAACCCTGGTGGAACTCGATATCGAGTATCGCAAGCTGGCGGAGGAGAAGGGCGTGCCGGGTTATGTGCGTGTATCGACGGTGGATACCGACGCGGCCTTTATTTCCGGCCTGGCGGATGTCGTGACAGCGGCGGTCGCACGTCCGCCCGGCGTCGCGAGCGAGACTGGCGAACGATTGTGCCCTGCCGACTGGCGCGGCTGTCCCGTCGCCGGGAACGGGTGATCGGACGATGGACTGGGTTCTCTGGATCAAGGCGCTCCACGTCATCTCGATCGTGGCCTGGATGGCGGGATTGCTCTATCTGCCGCGTCTCTTCGTCTATCATGCCGGCGTCCAGCCCGGATCTGCCCAGTCGGAGACGTTCAAGGTTATGGAACGGCGGCTGCTGCGCGGGATCATGAACCCGGCGATGATCCTCGCCTGGGTCTTCGGGCTGATCGTCTTCTGGCAGTATGAGGCCTGGCGTTACCCCTGGATGCACGTGAAGCTGCTGTTCGTCGTCGTGCTGACGGCGATGCACCATCTCTACGCCCTGTGGTTCAAGGCATTTGCCGCCGACGCCAATACGCGGTCGCCGCGCTTCTACAAGTTCATGAACGAAGTGCCGACCCTGTGCCTGATCGTCATCGTGATCATGGTGATCGTCCGGCCCTTTTGAACGGGCGTTGTCTGCCAGACCTTTCATATTCCAGCGCCGCTTCCGCTTTGCTTTTGCAATAAGCGTTTGCTATTTTCGGGGCTCGATATTATCTGAAGCGCAGAAGCGCCGTTCCACCTCCGACATCTCCCAATGGTCAGGGGCCAGCTGCAAAAGCGGCCCGCACACACCAAGGCCAGATAGAGGGTCGGGACCAATCGAGTTTTGGGGCAGTCGACTATCGGGCCGTTTTCGCGGCCGCGCTTCAATTCCTGTCCGGTTTTGGTCTCTCCACGGGATCGCCGGGCGCTTCCACACGTTCCATCCCCGCCGTCTTTCACGCCCCATGCGCCAGGATTTCGCGGCCGGGGTTCCCAACGAAACCTACGTGCATCCATGAACCTACAAGAACTGAAATCGAAATCGCCGGCCGACCTTCTGGCTTATGCCGAGGAGCTCGAGATCGAGAATGCGAGTACCATGCGCAAGCAGGACATGATGTTCGCGATCCTCAAGGCCCTGTCCGCCCGCGACGAATCGATCATTGGCGTCGGCGTCCTCGAAGTGCTGCCCGATGGCTTCGGCTTCCT
>CAYGKX010000079.1:0-12572 GCA_964350225.1 uncultured Rhodospirillaceae bacterium
CGGTCCAGTAGAAGGCGGGCAGGTCGCGCCGGGCGTTCAGGTGGTTCCGCGTCTCGTAGCCCGGCATCTCCCGCCAGTAGACGCCCCGGACATACTCGCGCCAGCCGATCACCTGCCGGATGAAGCCTTCTGCCGCATTGATCGGAACGTCGCCGTCCCTCCAGGCGTCCTCCACCTGGCGGCACATTTCCATCGGGTCGAGGAGCCCGGCGTTGAGATAGAGCGAGACGGCGCTGTGGTAGAGAAAGGGACGGTCCTGGACCATCGCGTCCTGGTAGTCGCCGAAACGGGCGAGCGCGGTCTTCACGAAATGGGTGAAGGCGCGGCGCGCGTCGCCCCGGGTCGTCGCGAACCAGAAGGGCTCCAGCGCGCCGAAGTGATCCCCGAAGCGATCCCCGACGAGGGAGAGCACTTCGCGGGTCGTCTCGTCGGGGGAGAAACGCATGGGCAGCGGCGGGTCGAGGTCGCCCGGCGGCGGCTTCCGGTTCTCCTTGTCAAAGTTCCAGGCGCCGCCGGCAGGCTCGTCCCCGTCCATCAGCAGCCCGGTGCGCTTGCGCTGCTCGCGGTAAAAATCCTCCAGGCGCAGGCGCTTGCGCCCGTCGGCCCACTTTGCGAAGTCCGCCCTCGAGACAAGGAAGCGATCGTCGGTCCGTATCTCCACCGGCACGCCGGCGGTCTCGGACCAGTCGCCCATCGCCTCCGCCAGCCGCCACTCGCCGCACTCCGTGACGACGACCTTTTCCGCGGCATGCCGCTTCACAGCCCGCGCCACCTCGTCGCCCAGGGAGCCCGTATTCCCTGGATGGTCGAGGGGGACGTAGTCGACCGTCAGCCCATCGCGACGCAGTTCTTCCGCGAAGTGACGCATGGCGGCAAAGAGGAAGGCGATCTTCTTCTGGTGGTGGCGGACATAGGTCGCCTCCTCCCGCACCTCGGCCATCAGGACGACGTCCCGGTCCGGGTCGATGTCGCGGAGGCTCGAGAGGCCGGGCGAAAGCTGGTCGCCCAGGACGAGACGGAGGATCGGTGCGGTCATCACGGCGGACCTGTACCCCGTCCGGCGCCGGGAACAGGCCTGCCGCCCCCTCCGCTACGGCCGTTTGAGGGTGAGGGTCACCGTCCGGCTGCCGCTCGCGAAGGCATGGCGCAGCAGGGTGCCGTCCGGGCCGAACCACATGATCCATCCCTTGGGACTGGAAAAACGCAGCTCTTGCGCGGGGACATCCTTGCCGGCGATCCGGACCGACGCGGACGATCGCCCGGTCTGGGTGATCGGCGAAATGCGGAGCGACCGCAGGCCGAAGATGCGGGGTCGCGCCACGATACAGGGCGCCCAGGGAAAGCCGGGGACGGCGTCGCCCGGGAGGTTCGTCTTCGTGCCATTCCGGTCGGCGACGAGCCTGTTGCCTTCCCGGACGACGTCGATCTTCTCCAGCTTGCCGTTCGACCTGACCGTCGCCCGGTAGGCCGCCAGACCGTGCTTCCCCCATCGGGTATGACGCGTTTCGACATGGCGATGAACGACCACGCCGGCGACGCGCACGACGATCTCGGTGGCGACATCGATGACCGTACGGTCGCCGTCGGCCTTGACGATGCCGGTGAGCGAGCCAACCCGACCGAGGCCCGACACCTCGATCACGAAGTCGTACCGGCCCGGCTTTGGCACGCAGGCGCCATTGTCCGCGGCGGCCGGTGCGGCGAGCGCCGTCAGCGCCGCGACACCGGCGACCCCGGCAATGGCATGTCTGTAGACGTGAGGCGGCAAGCGGCGAGGATCCAGGTAGACGGGAGGGTTGGGCAACAGGCGGTCATCTTTGCGTCACCGCCTTCGTGCTATCTAAGACGGGGTCGCCGGAAATGCCACCGTCCCGGCGGACACAGACCGGTGAGCGTCACGAGAGTGCGATGGAAGACCGTTTCGAAGACGACGACATCGCCCTGAGCGACCCGAACAACCGGCCCTTCGACGAGATCGTCGACGCGCGCCTGTCTCGCCGGGAAACGTTGCTGGGCCTGGCAACGACGGGGCTGGGAACGACGGGACTGGGAACGACGGGACTGGGAGCGTTCGGGCTGGCAGTCACCGGCGCCCTGACGCTGGCCGGCGGCGCGTCCGCCGCGCGTGCCTCCACCCTGACCTTCGCGGAAGTGCCGCACCGGATCACCCGGGACGACGCGGTGGCGCCGGGTTATCGCGCGGATGTGCTGATCCGCTGGGGCGAGCCGATCCGCGCCGGCGGGCCCGCCTTCGACCCGAAAGCGCAGAGCGCCGACAAGCAGGTGCAGCAGTTCGGCTACAACAACGACTTCATCGCCTTCATGCCGCTGCCCTTCGGGTCCGGCAGCTCGGACCGCGGCCTCCTGTGCGTGAATCACGAATATACCGACGGCTGGCTGATGACCGACGGCTTCGCCCATGTCTGGGACGTCGTGCGCACCGCCGACGCGGACTGGGCGCGGGTCGAGCAGGCCGCACACGGTCATTCGGTGCTGGAGGTCCGGAAGGAACGCGGCCGCTGGGCCGTCGTGCCCGACAGCCGCTATAACCGGCGCATCACGGCGCTGGCGACGGAGATGAATGTGAGCGGGCCGGCGGCCGGCCATCCGCGGCTGCGCACGAAGGCCGATCCCACCGGCAAGCGGGTCATGGGGACGATCAACAACTGCGCCGGGGGCAAGACGCCCTGGGGCACTGTCCTGATGGCCGAGGAGAATATCCATTTCTACTTCGGCGGCACGCCGCCCGCGACGGGGCCGGAGGCGGCGAACAACAGGCGCATGGGCATCTCGGGCCGGCAGAACCGCTATTGCTGGTACCGCCACGACCCGCGCTTCGACGTCTCGAAGGAGCCGAGGGAGCCGAACCGGTTCGGCTGGGTGGTCGAATTCGACCCCTACGACCCCGGCTCCCTGCCGGTGAAGCGGACAGCCCTGGGGCGGATGAAGCGCGAGGGGGCGACCTGCGTCGTCGCGCCGGACGGACGGGTCGTCGTCTATTCCGGCGACGACCAGCGGGGCGACTATGTCTACAAGTTCGTCACGCGGGGCCGCTTCGATCCCGCCAACCGGGCGGCCAACCGCGACCTTCTGGACGACGGCATCCTGTACGTCGCGCGGTTCGGCGAGGACGGCGGCGTCCGATGGCTGCCGATGATCCATGGCCGGGGTCCGCTGACCCCCGCGAACGGCTTTGCCCGCCAGGCGGACGTGGCCATCGAGACCCGCCGGGCGGCGGACCTTCTGAAGGCGACGCCGATGGACCGGCCGGAGGATGTCGAGGTCAACCCCGCGACCGGCAAGCTCTATATCCTCCTGACCAACAACAAGACCCGGGGCACACGGCAGCCCCTGAACGCCGCCAACCCGCGTGCGCGCAACCTGGCGGGGCATATTGTCGAGGTGACGCCCCCGATGACGACGGATGGCAAGCCGGACCATGCGGCGCTGACGGGGCGGTGGGACATCTTCCTGCTGGCCGGCGACCCGTCGAAGCCGGACGTCGGCGCCCGCTATCACAAGGATGTCTCGGAAAACGGCTGGCTCGCCGCGCCGGACAACTGTGCCTTTGACGGCAAGGGCCGGATGTGGATCTCGACCGACCAGGGCCCGGCCCAGACGAGACGGGGCATCCCCGACGGGCTCTACGCCACCGACACCGAGGGTCCGGGGCGCGCCCTCACCCGGTTTTTCTATTCCATCCCCATCGGCGCCGAGCTCTGCGGCCCCGATTTCACGCCGGACGGCCGAACCCTGTTCCTCGCCGTCCAGCATCCGGGCGAGGTGCGAGGTTCCAGCTACGCCAATCCCGCCACCCGCTGGCCCGACTTCAAGCCGGGCATCCCGCCCCGCCCCAGCGTCGTCGTCGTCACCAGGGACGACGGAGGTCCGATCGGGGGGTGACCGTAATCGCACCCGCCCGCCTGGCGTCCGAACAGGACCGGCGAACACCCCAGGCTCCTCCCTGCCGGCCCTTCCCCCTGAGAAGGGAGAGGGGCAACGGGGCGACATCCCGGTCCTGCGCCCCGGAGCCGCCGCCGCCTTTCCCCTTGAAAGGCGCGGGGCGATGGATTAGCGAGACTGCGTCGTCCGGCCGGGATGCCCGAGGTCGGGCCGCGGACGACGAGGGGGATTGCCCGAGTGGCCTTCGAGACCGACGCCTATTTCACCGCCGAACTGGCCGAGCATGAGGAGGTGCTTGCAGCGACCCGCGCGACGCTCGCCGAGCCCTTCGCGCGGCTGGTCGACGCGGCCGTCGCGGCCGTCGAAGGCGGCGGCAAGATCCTTTTCTTCGGCAATGGCGGGAGCGCCGGCGACGCCCAGCATCTGGCGACGGAACTCGCCGTGCGCTATGCCCGCGACCGCGCCCCCATCGCGGCCGTCGCCCTGACCACCGACAGCTCGGCCCTGACCGCCATCGGCAACGATTTCGGCTTCGAGCATCTTTTCGCCCGGCAGATCGAGGCACTGGGCCGGCCCGGCGACCTCGCGATCGGCATCAGCACCTCCGGCCGCAGCCCCAACGTCATCGCCGGCCTGCGGGCCGCGCGGGACGGCGGGCTGGTCGCGGCGGGTCTGGGCGGCGGGACCGGTGGCGACATGGTGGGGCTCGCCGACCCGATCCTCATCGTCCCGTCGAAGACCACCGCACGGATCCAGGAGATGCACATCACCCTGGGACAGATGCTGTGCGGCGCCCTCGAGATCCGGCTGGGGCTCGTCGCGCCGTGACGAACGAGCGCGCCGCCCTCGCCGCACACCTTGAGAAGCTGGGCGATGCCGTCGTCGTTGTGGTCGGCGACATCATGCTCGACCGTTACATCTACGGCGCGGCCGCGCGCCTGTCCCCCGAAGCGCCGGTCCCGGTCCTGAAGATCGAGCGGGAGGCGGAAATGCTGGGTGGCGCCGGCAACGTGGCACGCAACCTGTCGGCCCTGGGCGCCACGACACGGCTCGTCGCCGTGGTCGGCGACGACGATGCCGGCCGCCGGGTGGGCACCTTCGTCGGCGCCCTGGAGGGGGCGAAAGCGGAGCTCGTGATCGACCCCGACCGGCCGACGAGCCGAAAGGACCGTTTCGTCGCAGGCGCCCAGCAGCTGTTGCGCACGGACTGGGAGATGACGGCACCTGTCACCGGCGGTCTCGCCGACGACCTGGTGGCCCGGGCGGGTGCGGCCCTGTCGGGTGCCGGCGCGATGATCCTGTCCGATTACGACAAGGGCGTCCTGACGCCGGCGGTGATCGAGCGGCTGGTCGCGCTCGCGGCCGACGCGCGCGTCCCGGTCTTCGTCGACCCAAAAGGCCATGATTACGAACGCTATGCCGGCGCGGCCATGGTGACGCCGAACCGGGCGGAACTGACGGAGGCGACCGGCCTGCCCACAGGCACCGACGCCGAGGTCGCCGTTGCCGCCCGGCGGCTGATCGGAGAGGCGGGGGTGCATCGGGTGCTGGCGACGCGCGGCCCCGCCGGCATGTCCCTGCTCGACGCCGACGGCGCGCTGCACCACATCCCGGCCGAGGCGCGGGAAGTGTTCGACGTGTCCGGGGCCGGCGACACGGTCATCGCGACCGCCGCGGCCGCCGTCGCCGCGGGCCTCGGCTGGCTCGCCGCCGTACAGATCGCCAACGTCGCGGCCGGGGTCGTTGTCGCCAAGGCCGGAACCGCCGTCGCCCGGCCGGACGAGATCGCCGCCGAGATCCTGCATCAGGACCTGGCCGCCGCGGAAGCCAAGCTGGTGCGGGGCGAGGTCCTGGCCGACCGGCTGGCCGGCTGGCGCGCCCGCGACCTGAAGGTCGGCTTCACCAACGGCTGCTTCGATCTGCTGCATCCCGGGCATGTCCATCTGCTGGCCCAGGCCCGTCGCGCGTGCGACCGGCTGATCGTGGGGCTGAACAGCGACGCCTCCGTCCAGCGCCTGAAAGGGCCGGAAAGGCCCGTGCAGACGGAGGCGGCACGCGCCGCGGTCCTCGGCGCGCTCTCGGCCGTCGACCTCGTCGTCCTGTTCGAGGAGGACACGCCCGAGACCCTGATCCGGGAGATCCGCCCAGACGTCCTGATCAAGGGCGCCGATTACACGGTCGAGACGGTGGTGGGCGCCGAGTTCGTCCAGGGCTATGGCGGGACGGTTGTCCTGGCCGACCTGAAGGACGGCCACAGTACGACGGCGACGATCGGCCGCCTGCGCGGCGGCTGAGCGATGAGCACGCTCCTCGGCCATCTGGCGCTCGCGGCCGGCTGGCTGAGCTTCGGCGCCGTCCATTCGCTGCTCGCCGGGGGGGCCGTCCGGAACCGGCTGCCGGGGGGCATCCAGCCGTTTTATCGCCTCGGCTACAATTGCCTCGCGGCGCTGCACCTCGCGCTCATCCTGTGGCTCGAGAAGGCGGCACCCTTCGGCCGGATCGACTTCGCCTGGCCCGACCCCGTCCAATGGGTGCTCTGGGGCGTGGTCGCCATCGGCGGCCTTATCACGCTTGTCGCCCTGTCGCGCTACGACCTCGGCGCTTTCAGCGGCCTGACGGAGGCGCAGGCGGCGATCCGGCAGATTCGCGAGAAGCGTGCCGGAGAATCCGCGCCACTGTCCACGTCGCAACCGGATATCGAGCCGCTGCGGACCGACGGCATCCTCGCCCTCGTCCGTCACCCGCTCTATACCGGCCTGTTCCTGATGGTCTGGGGGCGAGTGACCGACGACCAGACCCTGGCAACGGCGATCTGGGCGTCGGCCTACCTGGTCGTCGGCGCACGGTTCGAGGAGCGACGGCTCATCCGGCTGTATGGCGACGCCTATCGGGACTATCGCGACCGGGTTCCCGCCTTCTTTCCACACCTCGGCCAACGCAACAGGAACTAAGCTGGGCTCGGCAGGAATTGACGACGACGCGGCGCGTGTCGGGGACGTTCAGCGCGTCCGCTGGGCACGCCAGTTGTCCAGCGCCCCCATGGCGGGACCGGCGGCGGGCGGCCAGCTGTCCGCGCTTCGAAACAGCCGTTCGCTCGCCGCGAGGCCGAATTTCAGGACCTGATGGCGCCGCCGGGTGCCGTTCATCGGCACGACCGGGGCGGGCCGGCGCACCGCCGCGTCGAAGGCGTCGGCGACGATCAGGCCATGATCGTCCGGCAGCAAGTCGGCGGGAAAATCGGGCGGCACGGCGAAATAGTACTCGTCGCAATAAGGCAGGTAGTCGTGCCACTTTGCGTCTGAACGAAAGTCCGCGACGCTGGTCTTTATCTCGACGACGAGGAATCGGCTGGCGTCGTTGAGGCCGATGACGTCCACCCGGCGGCCGCCGGTCAGGGTGAATTCCGTCAGCGGACGGTAGCCGAGGTCCAGCAAGCGCCGGCACACGCCCCGCGCCATGCGGACGGCAAGATCGCTGCGCCCCGGATCGGCACCGGCCTCGGTGCTGCTCCCGGGTCCGTCCGGGCCGGATATGCGTGACATGTCCATCGGTCCCCTCCTCGCTCCCAGATGCGGGGACCCACGACTATAACGCCGCGGAACGGAATGTGAACTCCAATCGAGCCTCACACGCGATCGCGTGGCCCGGGAGACCTGCCGCGAGGATGTCCGCCACAAGGAAGGTCATGCGCGGGAAGGCGCGGTTCGATCAGCGCGGGAGGCCGGAGGACGCTTCAGCGCTGCTCCATCTCCAGGGTCAGCTCCAGTGCCGGTCGGTTGGCAATGGGCTTGCGCACCCCGTGGGCGACCTGAACCGTGGCATGGTCGAAGACCGTGCGCCACCCGGTGAAGAAGACACCGGACCATTCCGGCACCCGGGCAAAGAACTGCGGACGCCAGTCCGGGCGCGCGGGGGCCGCCGCGCCGGGATGCCCGGTCACGCGCATGGCAATGTCCGCCCGTTCGATCGCGTCGGAAAAGCCGCCGCGGCTGAGCATGCCGTGCAGCTCCGGTCGATGTTCGGGGCCGGAAGACAGGTCGCCGACGACGAGAAGCGTCTCGCCCTCGTCCTCCATCTGCAACTGGCGGAGAACACGGCGTGCGAACTTGTCCCGCTTTCCCGCCGTATCGTCGCGCATCATCCGTTCCGGCATCCCGGACGAGCAGCCCTGGAGCGCGACGATCCGGATTGCGCCGCCCGGCAGGGACAAACGGGTGATGAGCATGCCCTTCTCGATCAGCCCGCGCGGCTCCGGCCCGCCCTTGAGCGGTTCGAACCGCATGTCGGCGAAGGGCCGGTTCGACAGGATGACATGGCCGCAGCCCAACTTCGCGTCACGGCTCGGCGCCTTGATCGCGACATTTGGATAACGGTTGCGGAAAACCTGGCGCAGGCGGTCGACCTGGCCCAGATCGTAGATCTCCTGCAGGACGACGACGTCCGCATCCTGGGCCTTGAGCGCCTCGACGAGGCCGTCGAACCGGTCCTCGGCATATTTGCTGCCCTCCAGGAGCCCGTCGCTCAACGCGATCGACGGACGCAGGTCGGCGTTGAAGGCCAACAGGCGCAAGGTGCGCAAGGGCTGAGAGCGGGTCGCCCGGCGGGGCAACTGGCCTTCCGGCGCCGCGGGAGCCTCGACCGGCCGGCTGGCGGGCTGGATCGGGCGGGCCGAATAGTGCGCGCCCTCGCTGGCGGGTGGCTGGGAGGCGCCGGGCCGCACGAAGAACCGGGGCCCGGGCGGTCGCGATGGCTGACCGTACCCGATGTGAGGTTCCTGGTGGCGGGTTGCCCCATTGCCCGGCGGCCGGGTCCGGTCGCCGATTTCGCTGTTCGTCCCGGCGCTGCCTGAGGCGCCAAGATCCAGCTCGAGCTCGCGGTACGACACGTAGTCGTCGCTCATTGCCGATATACTCCGTTAGTCCCCCTTGTGCGCCAGCATCCGGCCGTTGACGGCTCTAGGCGAAAGGATGCGGCCTTCGCCGATGCTGCAGAAATAAGAATACTCACCCGGTGGTAAATAGGCGATGACCCGGTAGTGTTACTTTTACGTTGATATTCAGTCCAATGCGAAACGATAAAATGAAGCGTTATTACGCGTCGGCCTCGCGATTTGTGCAGCGCGGCATTATATAGCGCCCATGGATGCCCGCCCCGTCCCGCCCGATCCCGTGCCCGGCCGTGGTCCCAAACGGTCCGCCGGAAAGCGACACCGCCCCGATCCGTCCGCCGCGCCCCCCGCCGCGCCGCCCGCTGGCGAGACGGCCGCGCCGGAAGACAGCCTCATCGAGGAAATCGCCAACGCCGTGACCCACGGCATCGGCGCCGGGCTCGCCATCGCGGCGCTTGTCATCCTGATCGTCGAGGCCGCCTCCGGCGGCAGCGCCCTCGCCATCCTGGCGGTAATCCTCTACGGCCTCACCCTGTTCGTCCTCTTCCTCAGCTCGACCCTCTACCACAGCATCCCGCATCGCGGGACGCGGGAGGTGACGCTGACCCTGGACCATTGCGGCATCTTCCTGCTGATCGCCGGCACCTATACGCCGATCACGATCATCTCGCTGTCGGGCTGGCAGGGGTGGCTCTTGTTCGGACTGATCTGGGGACTGGCCCTCCTCGGCATCGCGATCCGGCTGTTCTGGATCAAGGACCAGCATCCGGTCTTCATCGTTCTGTATGTCGCGATGGGCTGGATGGGCTTTATCTGGAGCAAGTCGCTGGGCGCGGCGCTGGGGGTCCCGGGCGTGAACCTGATCCTCATCGGCGGGCTCTTCTATACCGCCGGTCTGATCTTCTTCTCCTGGCGCCGTCTGCCCTTCAACCACATGCTGTGGCACCTCTCCGTCCTTGCCGGCAGCATCTTCCACTTCTTCGCGATGGTCTATTACGTGGTGCCGAAGGCCGTGTGAGCCGTCATCACCTCGGACGTCGGCTGCGCGACGGGCGCCAGAAACGAGCGCCTGCTCGCCTGGTTCGCGAGGTCCTTGAGCGGTTCATAGATTGAGGGAAGGTGCTTCCCGGCTGCTGGCGAAACAGAAATGGCGCGCCCTCTCGAAGAAGTCCGAACGGCTTCGTCGTCAGAAGGGCTGCGGTTTCCGAAGGAATGGCGCGACGGAGAAGTGAAACGTCGAACGCGCGCCAAACGGGCAGGGTTGGCGTGGCGGCTGCCCGCGAAAGAAAAATGGCGCGCCCGAAGGGATTCGAACCCCTGACCTTCGCCTCCGGAGGGCGACGCTCTATCCAGCTGAGCTACGGGCGCGCTGCGGGCTGACATGTAGCCTATCGCGGGGCGCGGTTCAATGGACTGCGACACACGTCCCTGTTGCGGATTTGCCGCACCGTGCCGCAAAAGCGACGGCCACCGCTATCGGGAGGGATAGCGGCGCGCAGGGGCGGCGTATACGGTTAATGCGTGGGGACGCTTCGACCAGAAGCCGCGGCAGGCGGCCATGTCGACCGATTGGACCGCAAGGTCAGGACCAGGTAGCCAGAACCAGGTGGCAAGGCTAGGGGGAGTGATGTTGCTCTCGAACTTCGTGCGGAGCGCTGCGGTGCGCTCGGCCGTCTTCATGATATTCGCCGCGGGCTGGATCGCCCTCGCCGGGGCGGCGCAGGCGCAGAGCGACGCCGACCGGCTGTTTCAAAGGCTGGACGCAAACGGGGACGGGGTGATCACCCTGGCAGACCTCGAGATCGTTGCCGAGAAACGTGTGGCACGGATCGACCTCGACGGCGACGGCCGCATCACGCGAATGGAGATGCGCACCTTCGAGAAACGCTGGTCGGAGATGCGGACGACCGCGATCATCGCGCAGCTGGACAAGAATGGCGACGGGGTGATCGTCCTCGCCGAGACGACCCCGGGGGCGGGCTTCGTCTTCGCCATCGCCGACACGAACAACGACGGGAAGGTCACGCGGGTCGAGCTGTCGGTCTATTTCGGCAAGATGGCCGAACGCCGGTCGGTGCAGATCTTCACCCGGTTCGACCGCGACAAGGACGGCGTGATCAGCCGGGCGGAGCGATCAGCCGTCAACCGGGCGCGTTTCCGCCAGCTCGATGCGAACGGCGACAGCAAGATCACCAAGGCGGAGATCGCCGAGGCGCTGAACCGCTGGCTGACCCGCCAGGGCCAGGCCGGCCCGCGCGAGGCCGCGACGCCCCAGGATTGAGGCTGCCCCTGGAGCCAGGGCCGTGGGGCAGGGCCAGCCGAGACGGGAATAACGGGAGGCAAGGCGACGGATGCCGGCCATGCAAGCGGTCTTCGATTGCCACTTTCACATTCTCGACCCGGCCTTTCCACCCATACCGAACGAAGGCTATCTGCCGCCCGCCTACCCCGTCGGCGACTACCTCCCGGAGATGGCCGGACTGGGGCTGCGGCCGATTGGCGGAGTGATCGTGACCGCCTCCTTCCAGGGCGACGATCCGTCCTATCTCCGCCCGGCGCTTGCCGCACTGGGCCCGACCTGGCGCGCGGTGATCCCCTTCGACCCGACCCTTCCGGATGCGGAGATCGACGCCCTCAACGGGTTGGGCGTCCGGGCGATGCGCCTGAACATCCGGCGCGGAGGCGGGGCGGACCCGACCGACCTTCTTCGGACGGCCGAACGGATCGCGGACCTGGCGGGCTGGCACATGGAATTCTACCTCGACGCGGCGGCGCTGGCGGCACTGCGCGACAGCTTCGCCCGGCTTCCGAAGCTCGCGATCGATCACATGGGGCTGTCCGGCGACGCGCTTCCCGACCTGCTCGCGCTGGCAGCACGCGGCGCCGGCATCAAGGCGACGGGCTTCTCCCGATTCCGCGGCGACCCGGGCGACGCCCTTCGGCGGCTACAGGCCGAAAATCCCGGCGCCCTCATGTTCGGCAGCGATCTGCCCTCGACGCGGGCCCCACGCCGTTTCGGCAAAGACGATATTGAGATCGTCCACGATGCTTTTCCGCCGGCGGAGAGGCGCGCCGTCCTGTTCGAGAATGGCGCCCGGTTCTATGGCGTCGCACCTGACGATCGCGCGTGATCGCCGGCGGCATTCCGGTCCAAGAGCGTGGGACCTGACGACGCGGACCGGCCCTAGATCGTGGAGCGCGCCAGCGCCGCCCCCTGTGCCAGGGCACCGAGCTTGCCGGCCGCGACGTCGCGCGCCAGTGGGGCCATGCCGCAATTCGTGCACGGCTGGATGCGCGCCGGATCGACATGTTTGCAGGCCTCCGCGATCACCGCCGCCACGGCCTCCGGCGTCTCCACGTCGGTCGAGGCCACGTCGATGACGCCAACCAGCAGGTCCTTGTCGGGCAAAAGCGACATCAGGTGCATCGGCACGTGGCTGTTCGCGCATTCCAGCGACACCTGCCCGATGCGGCTCGCGTTCAGGGCCGGAAAGATCTCCTCATACTGCCGCCACTCGCTGCCCAGGGTCTTTTTCCAGTCGATATTCGCCCGGATCCCGTAGCCGTAGCAGATATGGACCGCCGTCTGGCAGGAGAGACCCTCGACCGCCCGGTCGAGGGCGGCGGTGCCCCATTCCTTCACGTCGGCCATGAAGACGTTGAAGGCCGGCTCGTCGAACTGGATGACGTCGGCGCCCGCGGCCTCCAGCTCCTTCGCCTCCTCGTTCAGGATCGCGGCAAAGGCCATCGCCATGTCGGCCCGCCGGCCGTAGTGGGCGTC
>CAYGKX010000080.1:0-313 GCA_964350225.1 uncultured Rhodospirillaceae bacterium
CCCCGAGACAGTGCCACAGAAAGCAAACCGCCCGTCCCCGGACGGGTAAGGGTGAAAGGGTGCGGTAAGAGCGCACCGCGCGGCCGGTAACGGTCGCGGCACGGTAAACCTCACCGGGAGCAAGACCGAATAGGGACGGCCGGCTTCCGCCTTCGGGCGGGAAGCAGGCGGGCTTCCGCGCCGCCGTCCGGGTAGGTCGCGCGAGGCGTCCGGCGACGGGCGCCCCAGATGAATGGCCATCCCCCGCCCTGCGGGGACAGAACCCGGCTTACAGACCGTCTGGCGTTTTCTTTCTGCGACTGCTGCCGGGAGC
>CAYGKX010000080.1:323-8341 GCA_964350225.1 uncultured Rhodospirillaceae bacterium
GCCCTGGTTCCGGTCCTTCGAGACGGGCGCTGCCGCGCCCTCCTCAGGATGAAGCAGAAGCTTTCGCAGGAACCGTGCCCTTCATCCTGAGGAGCGGCCGCAGGCCGCGTCTCGAAGGATGGGACGCCCCGCACCGCCATCGACGTTCTCCAGTCCCTCCATGGGAATTCATGGGTCGACACCGCCGATCCGGCCGATTTCCGGCGCTTCCGCCCACGATTGCCCATACGGCACCCGAAACCGGGCGGAGCTTGGCTGCGTGCGCCAATGAGAACATTTTAGGAACAATAATCGTTCTCAATCCTCAAATCTACGGATGTAATCGCAAAATAGACGAGAACGTTTGCGGACCCCCACAAGATTTGTTAGACATCCCCCAATTGCGCTCTCTATTCCGTAGTCGCGTTTCAATATTTCGTTTTGCATTGACGCCCATGATTTCCCATGATACCCCATAAACCTCTACTTGAGACACTGCGCCACGGCCGGCGCGCGAAACAGGTGGAGGGTCCGGGTCAGGGTGACACTCAGCCCGGACCGATCGGGGAGGCGGCGGAACGGCCGGTGGCCGGAATGCTGCAAGAGGGCGACGAGTGGGATGGCGGTCTTCTTTGGGACCTATGTGAACAAGGTCGATCGCAAGGGGCGGGTTTCCGTTCCGGCGCGATACCGCACCGCCATCCGGGAACAGGAGTTCCAGGGCATCGTCGCTGCCCCTGCCTTCGAAGCCGGCGCGATCGACGCGTGCGACTTCGACCGGATTAACGAGGTCGTTCAGCGCCTCGACGTTCCTGGGGCCTATACGCCCGAGCAGCGTGAAATTGCTGAACTGATGCTCGCCCGCTCGGAGGAGCTTCCCTTTGATTCCGAAGGGCGTGTGTTACTTCCCCAATCCTTGATGGAACTGGCCGGCATCGATGGACAGGCATTGTTTGTCGGTGTCGGCCGCTCTTTCCAGATCTGGGACCCCGAGCGCCGCAAGGGCTACGAGGACGAAACCCTCGCCAAGGCCGGCGGCAAACCCCTAAGCCTCAAGGATCTTCCGAATCTCGGGCGGGCGGGCTGATGTTCCGCGCGCCCCATATCCCCGTTCTCGTCGACGCCGTCGTCGCCGCGCTCTCCCCGCGTTCGGGCGGCGTCTATGTGGACGGGACTTTCGGTGCGGGCGGCTATGCCCGCGCCCTCCTCGACGCCGCACCCTGCACCGTGTGGGGCATCGATCGCGACCCCGATGCGATCGCCGCCGGCGAACGGCTGACCAAGCGCTACGAAGGCCGGCTGCGCTTGATCCACGGCCGGTTCGGGGACATGGACCGCCTCTTGGCCGAGCG
Source organism: uncultured Rhodospirillaceae bacterium (assembly GCA_964350225.1). Taxonomy (GTDB): domain Bacteria; phylum Pseudomonadota; class Alphaproteobacteria; order Bin65; family Bin65; genus CAYGKX01. Next base: position 1,655 of record CAYGKX010000080.1, read on the forward strand.
GCGGATCGAAAAGGTCGACGGCATCGCCCTCGACCTCGGCGTTTCCTCCATGCAGATCGACCAGCCGGAGCGCGGCTTTTCCTTCCGCGCCGACGGTCCGCTCGACATGCGGATGGAGCGCGACGGCGAAAGCGCGGAATCGCTGGTCAACGATACGGAGGAGAGCGAGCTCGCGGACATACTCTATCAATATGGCGAGGAGCGGTCGGCGCGGCGCGTGGCGCGGGCCATTGTCCGGGCGCGCGGGCGGGAACGCCTGACCCGAACCTCGCAGCTGGCGGAGATCGTGCGGGATGCCGTCCCCGGTGGGCGTTCGCCCCATGGCATCGACGCCGCGACCCGCACTTTCCAGGCGCTGCGCATCAAGGTGAACGACGAACTGGGCGAGCTCGAACGGGGCCTGTCCGCCGCCGAGCGGTCCCTCGCCCCGCGCGGCCGGCTGGCGGTCGTGTCCTTCCATTCGCTGGAAGACAGGGCGGTGAAGGAATTTCTGCGCGTCCGGTCCGGCGGTGCGCCGGGCGTCTCGCGCCATCTCCCCCCGGTGGAGGCCACGCGGAAACCCTCTTTCAATCTGCTCACCAAGCGTCCTGTCCTGCCGGGCAAGGCGGAGATGGCCGGCAATCCGCGCGCGCGGTCCGCCCGGATGCGGGCGGCGGAGCGAACCGAGGCGCCGGCGTGGCCGGCCTCGCCCCATGCGGCGGGAGCGGCAGCATGATGCGCCTCTCCACCCTCGTCTGGCTCGGACTGGTCGGCGCGATGATCGCCGGGCTGTTCCATCTGAAATACGAGGTCATCGGCCTCGAAAAGCGCCTGGCCTCGGCCAAGCGCGCGACCCGCGTTCACACGGAAGCCATCGGCATCCTGCACGCGGAATGGGCTTACCTGAGCCGCCCCGGGCGGCTCGACCGCCTGCTGCGCAAGCGGGTGGATCTGATGCCGCTCACCCGGCGCCAGATCGCGTCTTTCGACCGGCTGGAGCGAAAGCTAGCGACAGAGATCGCACATACCGGTCCCGAGGAGAGTAACGGTCAGTTGAGGCCGGTGGCCCACGCGCCACCCGGCCGTCGGAGGAGGCCAACACGATGATCCGCCGACTGAAATCACTGTGTCGACCCCTGAACCCGGGCAGCGTCAGCCGCCCGGGCCAGGTACGTCTTGAGGGAGTGGCGAAGGAGGCGGTCGAAACCGGCCGCACGCGCCTGCTGATCTGCGGTGGTGTCTTCGCCGTCGCCTTCCTCGCGATCTCCGGACGGCTGGTCGACCTGACAGTCGTCAAGCCGATCGAGATGGCCGCCGAGCGGAAGGCGGCGGCGCGAAGCGTGGCTACCGGCCCCGCACGGCGGGCGACGATCACGGACCGCAACGGAATCATTCTGGCGACCGATCTGCCGACCTATTCGCTGTATGCCGACCCGAAATTCGTCGCAGAGCCGCGCCGGGCCGCCCGTGCCCTGCGCCGCCTGTTCCCTGAACTCGGGCATCAGGAACTCGTCGCCAAGCTCAAGAGCAAGCGGCGCTTCATCTGGATCCGGCGCCACATGACGCCCGGACAGTACCAGCAGGTGATCCGCCTCGGGCTCGCCGGCTTCGGGGTGCGGCGGGAACGCCGGCGGATCTACCCCCACGGCCCCCTGACGGCCCATCTCGTCGGTTTCACCAACACCGACAACCGCGGTCTCGCCGGGCTGGAGCGCTATCTCGACAAGACCATCCGCACGACGGACGAAAAGATCGCGATGTCGATCGACATCCGTGTCCAGCACATCGTGCACGAGGAACTTTCGGCCGCCGTAAAGGCCTTCAGGGCAATCGGCGGATCCGGCCTTATTCTCGACATCGCGACCGGCGAACTTGTCGCCATGGTTTCGCTGCCGGACTTCGATCCGCACGAACCGGACCAGACGCACAAAGATGCCCGGTTCAACCGCAACACGCTCGGCGTGTACGAGATGGGATCGACCTTCAAGATCTTTAATACGGCGATGGCGCTCGACACGGGTGTCGCGACACTGAACAAGCGGTACGACGCCCGCCACCCGCTGAAGATCTCGCGCTTCAAGATCCGCGACTATCACGGCAAGGGCCGGTGGCTGACGGTGGCGGAGGTCTTTACCTATTCGTCCAACATCGGCTCCGCCCGCATGGCGGCCGAGGTCGGCGGCCGGCGCCAGCAGAATTTCCTGCGCAAGCTGGGCCTCATGACCGCGCCCCGGCTGGAAGTCGGCGAGATCGCGGCTCCCCTCTATCCGCACCGCTGGCGGCCGATCAACACGATGACGGTCTCCTTCGGGCACGGGATCGCGGTGACGCCGGTTCAGATGGCAACGGCCGTCGGCGCCGTCGCGAACGACGGCATCATGATCCCGCCGACCCTCCTGAAGCGCGACCCGGCGGAAATGCTGCATGGCCGCCGCGTGGTCAGCAGCGCCACCTCGCGGAACCTGCGCGCCCTGATGCGCCTGGTCGTCGAAAAGGGCACCGGGAAGAACGCCAATGCCGAGGGTTACCTCGTCGGCGGCAAGACGGGGACGGCGGAAAAGGCCTCCAAGCGCGGTTACCGGCGGAAGGCCCTCCTGTCCTCGTTCGTCGCGGTCTATCCGGTCACGAAACCGCGCTATCTGGTCTTCGTCACCCTGGACGAGCCGAAGGGCAACAAGTCGACCCACGGCTACGCGACGGGCGGCTGGGTCGCGGCGCCCGTCGTCAAGCAGCTCATCCTTCGGACCGCCCCGGTCCTGGGCGTCCAGCCAATCCCCGAACCCGATCCGAACAGCCTCGACAGCGACCGCGATCCGAAAAACCTGCGGCCCCGGGACCCGAACCTCAAGCTCGTCAACGGGAGAAGGAATGAGACTTACTGATCTCATCGACCTTCCCGGCGCCACCTTCGATCCGGAGGTGGGGGCGCTGGACGTGCGCGGGCTCACGGCCGACTCAAGGGCCGTCGGGCCCGGCTTCGTCTTCGCGGCCCTGCCCGGCACGAAGGTGGACGGGCGCAGCTTCATTCCCGACGCCCTCGCAAAAGGCGCCGTCGCGATCCTGTCGACCCCGGACGCGGAGGCGGTCGCCGGCACCGCCCTGCCCCTGATCGCCGATGCGAACCCGCGGCGGCGCCTCGCGCGCATGGCCGCGCGCTTCCACGGCAGGCAGCCGGACCGGATCGTCGCGGTCACCGGAACCAATGGCAAGACCTCGGTCGCCGCGTTCGCCCAGCAGATCTGGAACCGGCTGGGCGTCCGCGCGGCCAGCCTCGGCACCCTCGGCATCCAGGGCCCGGCGGTGACCCGCAAGGGCTCGCTGACGACCCCCGACCCGGTCAGCCTTCAGGCCGACATGGCACACCTGGCCGAGGCCGGAATCCGCCGTCTGGCGATCGAGGCGTCGAGCCACGGCCTCGACCAGTATCGCCTCGACGGGTTGGAGATTTCGGCCGCGGCCTTCACCAACCTGACCCGCGACCACATCGACTATCACGGCACGATGGAAGCCTACCTCGCCGCCAAGCTGCGCCTCTTCACCGAGGTGATGGCGGACGGCGGCACGGCCGTTATCAATGCCGACAGCGATCACGCGGAAACCGTCGCCGAGGCCTGCCGCGCGCATGGACACGCCATCGTGGCCTATGGGCGGGCGGCGAACGACGACGGGATTCGCCTGGACGAGATCGCGCCCGAGGCCGACGGCCTGACCATGTCCTTCACGCTGCGCGGCAGGCCGCATCGCGTCAGGCTTCCGCTCGCCGGAACGTTCCAGGCCATGAACGCACTCTGCGCGCTCGGCCTCGTCGTCTTCACGGACGGCGACGACGATGCGGCGGTCGCGGCGCTGGGCGGACTTGCCGGCGCGCCCGGGCGGCTCCAGCGGGTCGCGCGGCTCGCGAACGGCGCCACCGTCTATGTCGATTATGCCCATACCCCGGACGCCCTCGAGACCGTGCTGCGCGCGCTGCGTCCCCATGCCGAGAGCCGTCTTCTCGTCATCGTCGGCTGCGGTGGCGACCGCGATCCCGGCAAACGCCCCATGATGGGCGAGATTGCCGCACGCGAGGCCGATGTCGCCTATGTCACCGACGACAATCCGCGCAGCGAGGAACCCGCCCTCATCCGGGCCGCAATCCTCGCCGCCTGTCCCGGCGGCATCGAGATCGGCGACCGGGCCGAGGCCATCGAGACCGCCATGCGCGCCCTCGGCCCCGGCGACCTGCTGGTCGTCGCCGGCAAGGGCCACGAGCAAGGCCAGATCGTCGGCGACACGGTCCATCCGTTCGACGACGCCCAGGTCGCGCGCGACACCGCGGACCGGCTCGGAGAGGCGGCATGACCGGCGACACACCGCTCTGGCGCGCCGCCGACGCGGCCGAGGCCGTCGGGACGACGACGCGCTGCCCGTGGAAGGGGTGGGGCGTTTCGATCGACAGCCGCACGGTCCAGAAAGGCGACATTTTCGTCGCCCTGTCGGGCCCGAACTTCGATGGCCACGACTACGCCGCCCAGGCGTTCGAGAAGGGGGCGGCAGCGGCGATCCTGTCCCGCGAAGTCACCCTGCCCGATCACAGCCCGCGTCTGATGGTCGCGGACACGGATGCAGCCCTCCGCGACCTCGGCCTCGCCGCGCGGGCGCGGATGACCGGCCGGGTTGCCGCGGTCACCGGCAGCGTTGGCAAGACCGGAACCAAGGAAGCCCTGCGCACGGTTCTCGCCGACCAGGGGCCGACGCATGCGACGTCGGGAAACCTGAACAATCACTGGGGCGTGCCCCTCTCGCTGGCCCGCATGCCGGCCGACAGCGCCTATGGTGTCTTCGAGCTGGGCATGAACCATCCGGGCGAGTTGACCGAGCTCACAGCCATGGTACGGCCGCATGTCGCCGTGGTGACGACCGTCGCGGCAGCCCATGTCGAGTTCTTCTCCTCCGTCGCCGACGTGGCGGAGGCCAAGGCCGAGATATTCAAGGGCCTGGACGGCGGCACCGCGATCGTCCCGCGCGATAACGAGCACTATGCGCTGCTGGCGGACCGGGCGCGCAGCTACGGCGCGGGCGATATCGTCTCCTTCGGCGGGCATCATGAGAGTGACGCACGCCTCCTGTCCTCGATGATGGACGCCGAGACGAGTGTCGTGTCGGCAGACATCGCCGGGCAGAGGATCAACTATCAGCTCAACATGTCCGGCCACCATTGGGTGGTGAACAGCCTTGCGGTGCTGGCCGCGGCGGCGGCTCTCGGGGCGGACCTGGAAACGGCGGCGGCGTCGATCTCGAAGATGCGCCCCCTGCCGGGCCGCGGCGCCCGGCACCGGATCGCGATCCCCGGCGGCAGCTTCGAGCTGCTCGACGAAAGCTACAACGCGAGCCCGGCGGCCATGCGCGCTGCCTTCGAGACCCTGAAGCTCGCCAACCCGACTGGCGGCGGCCGCCGCATCGCCGTCCTGGGCGACATGCGGGAACTGGGCGACGAGGCCGACGCGCTGCATGCCGGGCTGGCGGAGGATCTGGTGGCCGAAGGCGCCGACCTCGTTCTCGCCGCGGGGCCGCACATGGCGGCGCTGTATCGCGAATTGCCGGACCGCATGCGCGGCGCGCACGCGGGGGACGCGAAGTCGCTGGAGGCGATCGTGCTCGACATCGTCGGGCCGGGAGACGTGGTCCTCGTGAAGGGGTCCCTGGGGAGCCGCATGGGGCCGATCGTCGAGGCCCTCAGGGCACTCGCGACCGACGACGCGGCGCAGGACGAGAGCTGAGGGGGAACGGGGATGCTTTTCGAGATTTTCGGGCCTGCGAGCGGGACGGTCGGCGAACTTCGGCTGTTCCAGTATCTGACCTTCCGCACGGGCGGCGCTCTGATGACCGCGCTCCTGCTCTCCTTCGTTCTCGGCCCCTACATCATCCGGTGGCTGAAGAGCAAACAGCGCGAGGGCCAGCCGATCCGCGACGACGGGCCGGAGACCCATTTCGCCAAGGCCGGCACGCCGACCATGGGCGGCGTGATGATCCTCCTGTCCCTTGGTATTTCCACCTTCCTGTGGATGGACCTGAAGAACGGCTATGTCTGGGCCATCCTCATCGTGACGATCGGTTTCGGCGCCCTGGGATTCCTCGACGACTACAAGAAGCTGACCAAGCGCTCGTCGGCCGGCATTTCCAGCCGGATGAAGCTGCTGGGCCAGCTCGTCATTTCCGGCGCCGCCGCCTACTGGATCATGGAACTGTCCACGGCCGCCAATACGGGCGCCGGCGTCCATGCAAACCTCTCGACCTCGCTGGCCATCCCGTTCGTCAAGGACCTGCTCGTCAATCTCGGCTGGTTCTTCATCCCCTTCGCGATCTTCGTGATGATCGGCGCGTCCAACGCGGTGAACCTGACCGATGGGCTCGACGGCCTCGCCATCGTCCCGGTCATGATCGCCGCGGGCGTCTTCGGCCTGATCGTCTACATGGTCGGCAACGCCAAGTTCGCGACCTATCTCCAGGTCAACTACGTGCCCGGCACGGGCGAACTCGCCGTCTTCTGCGGCGCGCTGGTCGGCGCGGCTCTCGGCTTCCTCTGGTTCAACGCGCCGCCCGCGATGGTCTTCATGGGCGACACGGGCTCGCTCGCCCTCGGCGGCGGCCTCGGCGCCATTTCCGTCGCGACCAAGCACGAACTGGTGCTGGCCATCGTCGGCGGCCTCTTCGTGCTCGAAACCGTGT